>DOIV01000033.1 GCA_003511845.1 Flavobacteriaceae bacterium
TATTAAAGCAGCCATTTTATAAACAGCTTCATTAATTTTTTCAGCCGAAATGTAAGGCTTAAAATACTTGTCGTGAAGTTTAACTATGCTCATATTACAAAGGTACTAATGAATTTAAAAACAAAACCGTTTTACTTTTATAAAAGTAAAACGGTTTTGTTTTTCGTGTTTTATTTGAGGTTATTCTTTTTCACTTAATTTTTTTGTGGTGTCATACATAATTGGTGACGCAACAAATAATGATGAATAGGTTCCTACCACAACACCAATAATCATGGCAAACATAAATCCTTTAATAGAGTCTCCACCAAATAAGAATATTGATAATAATACTAATAATGTTGTTAATGAAGTATTGATAGTTCTACCTAAAGTACTACTTAAACCAGAATTAACTATTTTGGAAAAAGGCCAAGGTGAATGTTCATTAGAAAATTCTCTAATTCTATCAAATATAACCACGGTATCATTCAATGAATATCCAACTACCGTCAATAGAGCTGCAATAAATGATTGTCCTATCTCCATATCAAATGGTAAAACATTTTGGAATAATGAGAAGATTGCCAATACAATTAATACATCATGAAAAACAGCGGCTACAGCACCTAAACTATATTGCCATTTTCTAAATCTTAATAAGATGTATAAAAACACGACAATTAAAGAGCCTATTACTGCCCATATTGCAGCTTGTTTGATATCATCTGCAATAGTTGGTCCTACTTTAATAGATTCCATGATTCCTACTTTTTGATCGTGATCATCAGCAGTAATTTTAAAATCTTCTAGTGTAATTCCATCTGGTAAATAAGATTGTAAACCATTAAATAATATATTTTGAACTTCATCATCAACTTCTAAACCTTCATCATCAATTTTAAAAGCAGTCGTAATTTTTAACTGATTAGAATTTCCAAAAGTTTTTACTTCTGGAGCACTAATAAAACCTTCTTTTAAAGAATTTGCAACTTCTGTAGGACTAACATCTTGATCAAAACGTACTGTATAAGTTCTACCTCCTTTAAAGTCAACTCCAAAGTTTAATCCGTTAGTAAATAAAGAACCAATACCCACAGTAATAATGATAGCTGAAATGATATATGCAATTTTACGTTTCTTTAAAAAGTCAATTTTAATGTTTTGAAACCATCCTTTAGTAATTCCTGTATTGAAAGTCATTGAACGGTCTTTATCAGTATACCAATCTAGTAATAGTCTAGTAATAAATATTGCAGTGATTAATGAAGTTGCAATACCTATCATTAAGGTAGTTGCAAAACCTCTAATTGGTCCTGAACCAAAAATATATAAGATAGCACCAGTTAAAAATGTCGTTATATTCGCATCAATAATTGCAGATAAAGCTCCTTTAAAACTAAACCCTTCACTAACCGCTTCTTTTAAATTTTTACCTCTATGTAAGGCTTCTTTTATTCTTTCATAAATGATTACGTTGGCATCAACAGACATACCAATGGTAATGATAATACCTGCAACACCTGACAAGGTCAATACCGCACCAAAAGCTGTAAGTACTCCAAAAATAAATATAATGTTTACAATTAAAGCGATATCAGCAAAAATACCAGCCTTTCCATAATAGAAAAGCATCCAAATTAATACTAAAGCAAGTGCAATAAGAAATGCGATAGCACTACTATTTATAGCTTCTTGTCCTAATGAAGGTCCAACAACGTTAGACTGTATGATACGGGCAGATGCAGGAAGTTTACCAGATTTTAAAGCGTTGGCTAAATCTTGTGCCTCTTCAATGCTGAAACCACCTGAAATAGATGTTTTACCATTTGGGATGGGGCCAGTTACATGAGGTGCAGAATACACCAAACCATCAAGTACCACAGCTACAAATTGTCCTGTGTTTTTTTCAGTCATTTTGGCCCATAATTTTGAACCTTTACTATTCATGGTCATACTTACTTCAGGATTAATCCCTAGTTGGTCAAATTCTTGTGAAGCATCAGAGACTACATCACCTTCAATAGGTGCAACATCCTCTCTGTTTGATTTAATAGCATATAAATTAACAACCTCAGTTCCTTTTACAGGTTTTGCATCCCATAAAAATTTAGCATAAACCATGTCGTTAGGCAATAAAGATCTAATCTCTTTCTTGGCTAAGTATTTATTTACCGTAGCTGTATCTTTAACATTTGCAGAACCAATTACTGAACTTCTTTGGTTTTGATTTTGTGGTATACTAGGGTACATTACTGAGAATAATGGATTCGCAGCTACTGTATCAATAGAGTCTTTTACTTTACCTAACAAGTCATCAATTTCAGAACCTTCTGTGTCAATAGAATCGTTAACAGCACCAAGCATATCGTCTATAGTAGAATCTCCTGTGGTAATAGAATCAACTTCTACACCTGTTACTTGAGTTGAATCACTTGTTTTCACAGTTTCAACAGACTCAGTAGGTTCTGTTTTTAAAATTTCTGCTAATTTAGTATTGGCTTGTATAAAAAAGTTAGCCGTTGTTGTATTGTCAAATACTTCCCAAAACTGTAATTTTGCTATACCAGTTATTAATTTCTTTACACGGTCTATATCTCTTGCTCCAGGCAATTCAATCAAAACTCTACCAGACTCACCAATACGTTGTATGTTTGGTGATGTAACCCCAAAACGGTCAATTCTATTTCGTAAGACTTCAAAAGCTGTATTGATAGAACCTTTAACCTCTTCAAAAAGAATAGGTTTTGTTTCTTCATCAGTTAATTTAAAGCTAATTTTATCTTTTAAAGATTTATTCCCAAAGATTGAAGGATCACTTAATTTAACAGAGCCTTTACTTTCTTTTTCAAAAGCTTCAAAAAACAAGTCTAAATAGTTTTTATCACTTCCTTTTTGAGCAGCAGATGCATTTTCTAGTGCTTTATTAAAAATTGGATTTTTAGATTCATTTGACAATCCAAATAAAATATCTCTAACAGACACTTCTAGTGTTGCATTAATACCTCCTTTTAAGTCTAGACCAAGATTGATTGCTCTGTCCTGAATTTCTCTATGTGTGTACTTAGTGTATAAATAATTGGCAACAGGTACTTTAGCTATAGAATCTAAATAAGATTTCTCAATTGCAATATCTCCATTTGCATACGCTTTTGCGTCATTTTCTAAGCCATTATTAACCCATGTAAATGATAAATAATATACACAAATCAATCCAAATAGTATGGCAAATGTTTTAATAAGTCCTTTGTTTTGCATCTCCGTTCTGTTTAAAGAAAATCTTTTTTAACAATTAACGTGCAAATATAGAGTTTCAATTGTGAATAGACAATTGTTTTTTGGTTTTTTATACTGAAATTAATTTGGAATATTTTTTATTTTAGAGACACTAGGATACTACCTTTTTTTGTACTTTCGTTTTATAATTATTTTATAACTATGACCCACCTTTCTGATCTTGAGATTGCTCAACAAACTGAGTTAGCTCACATAAATACAATTGCTGGTAAATTAAATATAGATTCAGACAAACTAGAGCATTATGGCAAATACAAAGCAAAACTTCCTTTAGATTTAATTGATGAAGAAAAAATCAAACAAAATAATCTGATTTTAGTTACTGCTTTAACACCAACTCCTGCAGGAGAAGGGAAAACTACTGTTTCTATAGGGCTGACAGAAGGTTTAAATAAAATAGGCAAAAAAACTACTGTAGTTTTACGTGAACCTTCATTAGGTCCTGTTTTCGGAATAAAAGGAGGTGCTGCTGGTGGAGGTTATTCGCAAGTAGTACCAATGGAAGATATCAACCTTCATTTTACAGGCGATTTTAATGCTGTTGAAAAAGCAAACAATCTATTGGCTGCTTTGATAGATAATAACTTACAAAGTAAAACACAAAATTTAAACCTTGACGGAAGAACCATTGCTTGGAAACGAGTAATTGACATGAATGATAGAGTTTTACGTCAAATTACTATCGGCTTAGGCGGTACAGCAAATGGGATTCCAAGGGCAGACGGATTTAACATTACACCAGCCTCTGAAGTCATGGCTATTCTTTGTATGGCAACAAATTTTAGCGAATTAAAAAAACGACTAGGCGATATTTTTATAGGTTTCACTTTCGATAAAAAACCCATTTTTGCTCGTGATTTAATGGCTGAAAATGCAATGGCTATTCTTTTAAAAGATGCCATAAAACCAAATTTGGTGCAAACTCTAGAGAAAAACCCTGCCATTATTCATGGTGGACCTTTTGCGAATATTGCTCAAGGAACCAATACGATTATTGCAACTAAAATGGGACTTTCACTTTCTAATTATGTAGTTACCGAAGCTGGTTTTGGTGCTGATTTAGGAGCCGAAAAATTCTTAAACATTAAATGTGCTTTCGCAGGATTAAGTCCTAAGTGTGTGGTGCTGGTAGTGACTATCAGAGCCTTACGTCATCATGGAGGTTCACCTAAAGAGGAATATAATACACCAAATGTTGACCGTGTTGCAAACGGATTTGTAAACCTAGAAAAACATATTGAAAACATTCGTAAATTTAATATTGAGCCTGTAGTAGCCATCAATACTTTTGTAAGTGATACTGATGAAGAAACACAATTGGTTATTGATAAATGTGCAGCATTAGGTGTGCAAGCTGTACCATCAAAAGGATGGGCAGAAGGTGGGTTTGGTACGCAAGACTTGGCAAAAGCCGTGGTTGATGTGGTAGAAAATAAAGCTGCCAATTTCAAACCATTATACAATTGGAAATCTCTTGTAAAAGAAAAAATTGAAACCATTGCCAAAGAAATTTATGGAGCAGATGGTGTAGATTTTGATAAAAAAGCTGAGCTTAATTTACGTAGAATAGATAGTTTAGGCTTTAATGATTTTGCTATTTGCATGGCAAAAACACAAAAATCTTTTTCTGATAATGATAAATTAATTGGCAGACCAACAGGGTTTAGAGTGACCGTACGTGAAATAGAAATTGCAGCTGGAGCTCAATTTTTAATTCCTATTCTAGGAAAAATGATGCGTATGCCAGGCTTACCAGCAACACCAGCTTCAGAAAATATGAGTATTGATGATAATGGCACGATTTCTGGATTGTCTTAAGAAATTTAACTATTTTAATAGTGATTATATCGACATATGATTAAAAAGTACAACCTTCTATTTATAATAGCAATCTTCTTGTCAGTTGTTGCTAGAGCACAAGAATTTAAAACGTATACCTATTTTGTAAATGACTCTATAAGTCTAGATCTCGATTTATTTGTTCCAGATAATAATACCTCTTTGAAAACACCTTTAGTCATTTATGTTCATGGTGGAGGTTTTTCTGGTGGAGATAGAACTGGAGGTCATAATTTAGCAAAGTATTTATTCAATAAAAATATTGCATGTGCTTCAATTAGCTATTCACTTTATATGAAGGGCAAAGACTTTGGATGTAAAGGTGTTTTGTCAGAAAAAATTAAAGCAATTCAAATAGCAGCCAGCCAGCTTTGGTTGGCTACAGATTATCTCATTAAAAAAAGCGATGAAATTAATATAGACACTACTAAAGTTTTTATTGCAGGTAGCAGTGCAGGTGCAGAGACTATATTGCATGCGTCCTATTGGGATAGAAAAGAAATGCAATTGTTTGAGCATAAATTAGATAAAGAATTTAAATATGCCGGAGCTATTTCTGGTGCTGGAGCTATTATGGACCTTAATTTAATAACAAAAACAAATATGATACCTATGTTGTTTTTTCATGGTGATAAAGACCGTTTGGTACCTTATGCTACAGCAGCACATCATTATTGCCCTCCTAATTCATCTGGTTGGCTAATGTTTTTTGGCTCTCTTTCAATAGCTCAACATTTACACAGTTTAAATGAGTCTTTCCAGCTTATAACTTTTGAAGGTGGCGGTCATTCTTATGCAGGTGCTTTTTTTTATCAAAATCAACAAACTGTTGTTGATTTTATTACTAAAATTGTATCAAAAGAAAAATTTAGATTGTATAAAACTATAAAAACAACACCATAAAAATAATTCTTAAAATTATAATTCATATGAAAACAACACTATTTATCCTAAGCCTTTTATTTGTTACAAGTACCTACGCTCAAGTAGAGGTAGTAACGCCTCCTAGCAATGACGGTTCAATAATAATTGATAGTCTTAGCGTAAAAAAGCTACTTTATACCTTAGCTGATGATGCCATGATAGG
>DOIV01000031.1 GCA_003511845.1 Flavobacteriaceae bacterium
AATCCACTTATTGCTTTGACAACAAAACTCCTTAGTTTATCAATACCTCATTGAATTTGTAAACAAAACTTACAACTTTATTACTAACCATTGTTAATAAGTACTGTCTTTTTTTGTTTTTGAGTGAATAGTTGCCTTGAAAATTAAAAATCCTTTCAAACTATGGTTTGAAAGGATTTTGATTCGTCGGGGTGGCAGGATTCGAACCTGCGACCTCCTCGTCCCAAACGAGGCGCGATAACCGGGCTACGCTACACCCCGAGGTGTAATTTTATTAATTATTTTCAAAAGAAACAACACTTACATTTACTTTGTAAAAGTTAAATAGCGGTGTTTATCCCGATTTTCATTCGGGGCCACACCTCGAAAAATTTAGTTTGCAAATATACTTTTTTATCTAAAATTGTACAGATGTTTTATGAAAAATTTAAATACTTTATTTAGGTAAGCCAAATGTATCAATTACATAGTCCAAATCTTTATCTCCACGTCCACTTAAATTCACTAAAATAGATTGTTGTGGATGTTTTTTTGCTAATTTTAAAGCATAAGCTACAGCATGAGCACTTTCTAAAGCAGGAATTATCCCTTCCAATCTACTCAATTCAAAAAAGGCATCAATACACTCTTTATCATTAATACTATCATAGGTAACTTTTTTTAAATCTTTTAGCATGCAATGTTCAGGTCCTACACCAGGATAGTCTAATCCGCTAGCAATAGAGTGAACAGGAGCTGGGTTACCATCTTCATCTTGTAAAGTATAGCATTTAAATCCGTGAATCACACCTGGAGTACCTAAAGTCATGGTTGCAGCGTGTTCGCCAGTTTCAAAAGATTTTCCTGCAGGTTCAATTCCATAGAGAGTACATTCTTCATTTTCTAAAAATGCTGAGAATATCCCCATGGCATTACTTCCTCCACCAACACAAGCTACTACTGAATCAGGTAATTCACCAGTCATATCAAAAAATTGTTCTTTGGCTTCAATTCCAACAACACGTTGAAAATCTCTAACCATCATAGGAAATGGATGCGGTCCAACAACAGAACCTATACAATATATAGTATTGATAGGGTCTTTTAAATATTCTTCAAAAGCACTGTCAACAGCTTCTTTTAATGTTTTTAATCCATGAGTTACAGGAACAACTGTAGCTCCTAATATTTTCATGCGTTGTACATTAGGGTGCTCTTTAGCCATGTCAACTTCTCCCATATGAATTTCACATTCTAATCCGAAATATGCAGCAGCAGTTGCTAGGGCAACTCCATGTTGTCCAGCTCCTGTTTCAGCAATTAATTTCTTTTTACCCATATGCTTTGCCAATAAAGCTTCACCCATACAATGATTTAGTTTATGAGCACCAGTATGATTTAAATCTTCTCTTTTTAGATAAATTTGTCCCCCATATTTATTAGAAAGACGATTGCAATGATAAACTGGTGTTGGTCTTCCTTGATAATGTTTTCTTATGTTTCTTAATTCAGAAATGAATTTATGAGACTTACTAATAGAATAATAAGCGTCATTAATTTTTTTCATTTCAACTTCTAGGTGTGGAGGGATAAAAGCTCCACCATATTCATTGAAAAAACCTTCTTTGTTTGGGTACTTTTTAAAATAATTTTTTGACATTTTTGAGTGGTTTATTGATGAGAATTTAGCACTATTGGTTAAAAATAACTATTTTTTTTAATATTTGCTATTTTGAGTTGTGTTTTTTTATTTGCTAGGTAAATAAAAGTAGACTTGATAGAAAATAACTATCTTTAAAAAAATATTAATTATGAAGCGTATAACTTATCTATTTGCAGCTATTTTGATGACGATTAACGCATGTGCTCAAGAGCACGAATCGTCTGTAGAAGTAGTGACATCACAGCAGAACCATTACACTACTGAACTTGTGATTTCTGAACTTGATGCTCCTTGGGGAATGGCTTTTTTACCTGATGAAAGTATTTTAGTAACTGAAAGGGCAGGAAAGTTAATCCTTTTTAAGGATAAGGTAAAAACAGTAATTAATGGTTTGCCAAAAATTAAAGCTAGCGGACAAGGAGGATTAATGGATGTTGAATTACATCCTGATTATGAAACAAATGGGTGGATTTATTTATCATATGCTTCCGAAGAAGGTGAAGGTGCTGGTTCAAATACAGCAATTTTAAGAGCAAAACTTAAAAACAATAGTTTGGTAGAGCAACAGCTCATTTATAAAGCTTCTCCAAACAGTAAAAAAGGACATCATTTTGGTTCAAGAATTACTTTTGATAAAGAAGGTTATTTGTATTTTTCTATTGGAGATAGAGGTAATAGAGATGAAAACCCTCAAGACATTACTAGAGATGGAGGTAAAATTTACCGATTGAATGATGATGGTTCTATACCTTCTGACAATCCTTTTGTTGATGATGCTAATGCAAAAAAAGCAATTTATTCTTATGGACATAGAAATCCACAAGGTATGACAATACATCCTGAAACAGGAGAAATTTGGACTCATGAACACGGTCCAAAAGGCGGAGATGAAATAAATATCATCAATAAAAATAAAAATTATGGGTGGCCAAAAATTAGCTATGGTATCAATTATGACGGAACAGTATTGACTGAAGATACTGATTTGCCAGGAATGGAGCAACCTTTATTTTATTGGGTACCTTCAATAGCTCCAAGTGGTTTTACAATTGTATCTTCTGATAAATATCCTGATTGGAAGAATGATTTATTAGTGGGTTCATTGAAATTTCAATATATAGAACGATTGGTTCTCGAAAACAATAAAGTTGTAAAGAGAGAAAAATTATTTGAAGATTTAGGTCGGATAAGAAGTATAAAACAAGCTCCAAATGGCTTTATTTATATTGGTGTTGAAAATGTTGGAGTGGTTCGAATTATTCCAAAGAAATAACACTAAATTTGTTGTATAATTTTAAATGTTAATTACGATGCTTATTCTAGGAATTGCAGGAGGAACTGGAAGTGGAAAAACTACAGTAGTCAATCAAATCATAAATCAATTACCAGATAAAGATGTTACGGTAATCTCTCAAGATTCTTACTATAAAAAAACGGATGAGTTGACCTATGAAGAACGTACTAAAATTAATTTCGACCACCCAAAATCTATAGATTTTAACCTTTTGGTAGAGCATCTCTCAGAATTGAAAAAAGGAAATTTTATTGAGCAACCTGTTTATTCTTTTGCGGCACATAATAGAACAAAAGACACTATAAAAACACACCCTAGTAAGGTAATGATTGTTGAAGGAATACTTATTTTTACCAACAAAGAATTACGAAATTTATTAGATATTAAAGTTTTTGTACATGCAGATTCTGATGAGCGTTTAATTAGAAGATTGAAAAGAGATATACAAGAACGAGGTAGAGATATGGATGAGGTTTTACAAAGGTATCAAACTACATTAAAACCAATGCATGATCAGTTTATTGAGCCGATGAAAGAATATGCAGATATTATCATACCAAATAACAAATACAATACTGTCGCTGTTAATATTGTTAGAACTATTATTAATGAAAGATTATAAAAAATAAAATGACTTTTAAAGAGTTTAAAGAGCATGAAATAGTGAGTTTTATTAACAATAGGTATGTGATTATCTTTTTGTTGTTTTTGATTTGGATGTTGTTTTTTGATGAAAATTCTTATATGAATCATAGAGAGTTAGATAAAGAAATAGATAAGATTGAAAAGACAAATGTCTATTACAAGAATGAAATAAATCATGATAATAAGACTATAAATAATCTTAATGATCCTGATTCTCTAGAAAAATTTGCTAGGGAAGAATACAAAATGAAACGAAAAGAAGAAGATATTTATATTATTGAGTTTGACACCATAAAGGAATAATAAATGAGCAATTTTTTGTTTAGCGAATTCAATCCTGTTTCAGCAAAACAATGGAAACAAAAAATACAGGTTGATCTTAATGGAGCTGATTATAATGATACTTTGGTGTGGGAATCAAATGAAGGTATTAAAGTAAAACCGTTTTATCATCAAGATGATTTTGAACAAATTTCTTTAAAAACTTCAAAAAGGAACTTTTCCATTTGTCAAACTATTTTTATTTCTGATGAAAAAACAGCCGATTTTTTAGCAAAAAACGCCTTGAAACGTGGAGCAACTTCTATTCAATTTGAAGCCAATGAGCCTTTTGATATTGACTTGTTGTTAAAAAGACTTGTCACTCAGAGCGATAGCGAAGAGTCTCTTTCAATCCATTTCAATCTCAATTTCTTATCAGAAAGTTTTCTATCCAATTTAATCGAAAAAACAAAAGGATTAAACAGTTATTTAAATATTGATATTATTGGCAATTTGGCCAAGACAGGAAATTGGTTTGACAATCAAAAAGAAGATTTTGTGATTTTAGAAAAAGTTGTAAAAAGCGAAAATCATAAAGCAATAATATTATCTGTAGATGCTAGTTTATATCAGAATGCAGGAGCGAATATAGTACAGCAAGTCGCTTATGCTTTAGCACATGGTAACGAATATTTGAATCATTTTGATGAAGGGTTTAAAAATGGAAAAGAAGCTCAAATACAATTCCATTTTGCTGTAGGAAGTAATTATTTTTTTGAAATAGCAAAACTAAGAGCTTTTAGAATTTTGTGGCAATTATTATTGGATGAATACAGCTTGAAATTAACACTACAACTTTTTGTACAACCTAGTTTGCGTAATAAGACACTTTATGATTATAATGTGAATATGTTGCGTACAACAACTGAATGTATGAGTGCAATTTTAGGAGGATCAGATACCATTTCTAATATTTCTTATGATACTTTATATCATAAAAAAAATGAATTTGGCGAGCGGATTGCTAGAAATCAACTGTTAATTTTGCAAGAAGAAAGTTATTTTGCAGAAGCGAATGCGATTGCTGATGGTTCTTATTATGTTGAAACTTTAACAATACAAATTGCAGAAAAAGCATTGTTGTTATTTAAGGATATTGAAAAAAATGGTGGATTTATAAAGCAATTACAAGCGGGAACCATCCAACGTAAAATAGAAGAAAGTGCCTTGGCAGAACAAAAACAATTTGATAATGAAGAAGAAATTTTACTAGGAACGAATATGCATCCTAATTTGAATGATAAAATGAAGACCGAATTAGAGCTTTATCCTTTTGTAAAAACAAAACCAAGAAAAACACTAATTAAACCTATCATACCAAAACGTTTGTCTGAAAAAATTGAGCAAGAACGATTAGGGGAAGAATAGAAGAATAAATGCGAAGAAAAAACCGGCAACATATAAGACTAAAGACTAAAGGGTAGAC
>DOIV01000191.1:0-1002 GCA_003511845.1 Flavobacteriaceae bacterium
TCCTGAAATGTCTTTGGTTGTAATAAAGAAAGAAAATCAAATGGTACTTTCAGAACTCAATTTATTAAATTTAAAAGAAGGCACTAGTCTTTCTCCATTGCAATTGCAAGCCAATTTAATAGCTAATTTTCCTCATAAAAACAATGAAGAATACGAAGTGCAACTTACCATTTGGGATACCAAAGGAGAAGGGAAATTTATTTATAACATGCCATTTACAATTATAGAAAATGAATTGCTACATGTAAAATCAGCTTCTGTTGACTATACCGCAATTTATTTATGGAATGAAAGCGATAATAAAGTGGTTGCTGATAATAAAATGACTGCTAAAAATAAATATTTATTGATGCTAGAAGGTCTTGATGGTTTAAAAGTAGAAAACGGAAAAGTGTTTCCTGCACTCTCTATCCATCTTACAGACAATAAAGGCAATGAAATTCTTTCAAACCCCAATTTATTACAGAGTAGTACTACTAACGGAGTTGATGCCGCAGCATTTACCAAAAACCAAACATTTGTAGCCTTAAAATTTAATGAAGGTGAGTCTCTCAATCCGTATAAATTAACTGTTGAGCTAAAAGATGCTAAATCAGAAAATAAACTAAACATAACAACTGAACTGGTAATAGAATAGTTGATTAACTAAAATTAAAAAATGTTAAAAATAATAATACTTCTCATTGTTATAATTATAGCCTTATGGTACGTCTATAGTAACTTTTTAGTGCCGGATTTAAGTACTTTTAAAGAGAAGAAGTTTGATGCTTATTATTCATTAGATGAAAATAAAGTGGAATCAGAAAATTATAAAATCAGAAAATTGGATATTGAAATGTATGAAATTGAAAGTATTCAATATGATAAAATAACATCTATACGGAGACGTATCTAGATCAGTAATTTTTCTCCAAAATACAGAGAAAGAGTAGGTGAACGAAAAATTAATAGAAATAAAAATAACAACACCAATCTATATCATCTTATGAAGTATGACTGCTT
>DOIV01000191.1:1314-1633 GCA_003511845.1 Flavobacteriaceae bacterium
ATGACTGCTTTCATTCAAAACTTAACAAATAAAATTTACAAATTATGAAATATTTTAAAATATTAATTTTTACCGCACTAAGTATCTATTCAGCAATAAAAGGGGCTGAAAGATTTTCAGCACGTGATGATGATGCAGGAATGTTCTATTATTTGGCAGCTATTTCATTTGGTGTACCAGCTATCGTATTTGCAATTCAGCTATATCAAGAAAATAATAAAAAAGAAGACTAACAACAAAAGTTACAAAAACTAAACTTGAAATAGAATAATGAAAAAAATAATAACAATCTATCTTATCTTATGAAGTATGACTGCTT
>DOIV01000191.1:1923-3321 GCA_003511845.1 Flavobacteriaceae bacterium
ATGACTGCTTTCATTCAAAACTCAAAAAATATAGAATCATAAAAAAACTATTATTTATTGTATCTATTTTCTTATAAATATTACTGCTTATACTCAAAGAAACTCATTAGAATACTATCATCTAGAAAATCCTGAAGAAGAGGAAACAATTATTGTTAATAATGTTCAATATGAAACTCGTTATAAAAATGGAGAAATATTTTCAATTGAAAAATATAAAAATGAAATCAATACTATTAGTACTTATTCTTTTTTTATCAAGTTGCAAAACCAACAAACCAATGGCAAGTAGAACAGCACATAAAATAACAACACAAATAGAAATGTCAAAAAACACATTTCAAATTGGAGATTCCATTCCTGTTAAATTTTTTATTCAGAACAATACCAACTCAGCTTTTGAATTCTGCTCTTGGCAAACACCTTTAGAAAAAGAACTAACAGCAAATTGTTTTGAAATTATCCATGAAGGTGAGATTTTACCTTATAACGGAAAGATGGTAAAACGAAAACCACCTACAAAAGAAAATTTTAGATTACTAAAACATGGAGAGACTAGTACACAAACCATAAACATCAATGATGCGTATAATTTAGACAAAGCAGGTACTTATACCATACGTTTTTTAGGAAGAACTATAAACGGATTACCTGATTCTGAACCTATTCATTTTATAATTAACAATTAAAATCATGAAAAAAATAGTACTAATAACAATTCTAGTATATTTAATCTCCTTCAGTGTGAAAGCTCAATACACAGGGCCAAAACCAATAGTTGTAGGAGACACTTCAACTAACTATCAGGTGATTTACCCTTTAGGTTGGTCTAATGACGGAACCTTTGCTTATATCCATCAAGACATGAATGATTTTGCCACTAGAGATAACTATTACTATACAATTCATATTCAAAATATGAAGACAAACAAAACGCTTTGGAGTAAACAATTCAAAAGTGATTTAGAGAATTACAAGCATTTTCCCGCTGACAATACGCTCCATAACTACACCTTCTTTAAACTAGTAATGTGGGATAGAATTGGAGGTGAAATTAAGGCTAAACTCAATCAATATAACGTAGAAATTGAAAATGGTAGCCTACATAAAGTTAATGATTTACCCAAAGACATTTCTTTAAAAGAAACAGCAACTAAAAATGATAGTGAAATAACTACCCGTTATAACATAAGATTATTTAAATCTGATAAATTCAAACTCGTTTATGGCTATGATTGTACGAGAACGGAAGACCCTTGTGATGTAAATAAATCTATTTGGTATAGAACTTTTGCTCTTAAAGGTTATTTTAAAAGTCCGTTTGAAAACAGAATAGCCATTTTAGTGTTTAAAGAAACTAACGGATTTGAAGAACCCTATGAGTATCCGTTTTTTGCA
>DOIV01000032.1 GCA_003511845.1 Flavobacteriaceae bacterium
TTTTTGTCATGTACTTAGAGGATAAGGTTGAAGTTTTTCATTAAACAAAATTAATATTTTTCCGTTTTTAAATCAATAATATCAAACTGTTTATTAGAATTTAAATAATTAATAATCATACTCGTATCTCTGTTACTTCTTGAACTTGCTTGAAAGATTACAGTTTTATATTTCATTGTTGTAAGTTACAAGATTAAAATCACTATTTTTAACCCATAATTTTAAAATTAATGAGCTATAACAAATATAAGGTTACTACTGAAATTAACTTAAGTTCAATCGCAACGAATGAGAGCATTGTAGATGCCAAAAAAACGCTCAAAAAAACTAGAAAACAAATCAGTAAGTTACAAGATGTAATGTATGCTCATGGTAAATATAGTATGCTGATTTGTTTACAAGGTATGGACACTTCGGGTAAGGATAGCTTGATTCGTGAAGTTTTTAAAGACGTAAATGCTAGAGGCGTTGTAGTACATAGCTTTAAGGTGCCCTCAGAGAAAGAATTGAAACATGATTTTTTATGGCGACATTATATTGCTTTACCAGAAAGAGGTAAAATAGGCGTATTTAATCGAACACATTATGAAAATGTATTGGTAACAAGGGTGCATCCTGAATATATTTTAGGAGAGAATATTCCTGCTGTTAAAAGTGTTGACGATTTAGAAGATGCTTTTTACCATAAAAGAATGGATCATATCAATAATTTTGAACAACAAATTGTCGAAAACGGGACAATTATATTGAAATTCTTTTTACATCTTTCAAAAGACGAGCAGAAAAACAGGTTATTAAGAAGGTTAAATTTAAAAGAGAAAAATTGGAAATTTTCATCGGGCGATTTAAAAGAACGTAAATTGTGGAATGAGTACCAAGCCTGTTATCAAGATGCAATCAATAGAACCTTTACAGAAAAAGCACCTTGGTATGTTGTACCTGCAGATGATAAAGCTTCAGCAAGGTGTATTGTTGCACAAACAATTTTAGATACATTAGCATCTTATAATGACATAAAATATCCTGAGTTAGATGCCAAAACAACAGCACAATTAGAAGTGTATAAAACTCAATTAGAAAATAAATAGAATGAAAATAAAAGATATGAAAACAGTATTAAAAATTATAGTATTCCTTTTTTGTATTTCACTAACAGCACAAAGTATAAATCAAAAGGATTCAACACAAATGCGATCAATTTATACAGAAGCCTTAACAAAAGGTAGAACTTACAATTGGTTGAATTATTTAAGTAAAAATATTGGAGCAAGACTAGCTGGATCTAAAGCCAATGAAAAAGCAGTTACTTGGGCAAAATCAGAATTAGATAAATTAAAATTAGATAGAGTTTGGTTGCAACCAGTTACAGTTCCTGTTTGGGTAAGAGGCGAAAAAGAAGAGGCTCATATAGAAACTGCTCACGGTAATTTTAAGGTGAATATTTGTGCTTTAGGCGGATCAATTGCAACTTCAAAAGGTGGTTTGTTGGCTGAGGTTATTGAAGTTAAAAGTCTAAAAGAAGTTGAAGAATTGGGCGATAAAGTTAAAGGTAAAATCGTATTTTTTAATAGAGCTATGCCAGCTGATAAAATTGAAACCATGAGAGCTTACGGAGCATCGGTAGATCAGCGATATAGCGGAGCAAGAGTAGCTGGTAAGTATGGTGCTGTTGGTGCAATTGTGCGTTCAATGAATTTGAAGATTGATAATTTTCCGCATACAGGTTCTATGAGTTATGGTGAGAATACTGAAAATGAAAAAATACCAACAGCTGCAATTAGTACTAATGGTGCAGAATTGTTGAGTAAATTATTAGAGCAAAAAGATGAAATGAAACTGAAGTTCTATTTTAAACAAAGTTGTGAGAATTTACCTGAAGCAGAATCTTTTAATGTAATAGGAGAACTTAAAGGGAGTAAATATCCAAATGAAATTATTGTGGTTGGAGGCCATTTAGATTCTTGGGATTTAGGCGAAGGATCTCATGATGATGGAGCGGGAATTGTACAGTCTATGGAGGTGATGCGAATATTTAAAGA
This sequence comes from Flavobacteriaceae bacterium, assembly GCA_003511845.1. Lineage (GTDB taxonomy): Bacteria > Bacteroidota > Bacteroidia > Flavobacteriales > Flavobacteriaceae > Aureibaculum. The sequence continues at coordinate 2,040 of DOIV01000032.1, forward strand.
ATTGAGAATTAGACCTAAAAGAACCATTCGTGTGGTGTTGTTTGCAAATGAAGAGTTCGGATTGAGTGGAGGTAAAGCTTATGCAGCTGAAGCTGAGAAAAAGAAAGAAAATCATATTGTGGCTTTAGAATCTGATTCTGGTGGGTTTACACCTCGAGGATTTGGGTTTACAGCTAATGATGAAAATTACAATCAAGTATTAAAATGGAAATCGTTATTTGAACCTTATAATATCCATATTTTTGCTAGAGGCGGAGGCGGTGCAGATATTGGCCCGTTAAAAAAGGATAATAATGTGCTTTTAGGTTTGCGTCCAGATTCTCAACGTTATTTTGATTATCACCATACAGATGCTGATGTTTTTGAAGCTGTAAATAAACGGGAATTAGAATTAGGTGCGGCTACTATGGCTTCCATTATTTACTTATTTGATAGATACGGAATCAAAACGGGAAAATAACAGGCTATCAATTAAAAATAATGTACTCAAAAAAAGAACTTTCTCAATTGGTAGTGGCTTACTGTGCTGCTTATGATATTAAGCATGTCATTATTTCACCGGGCTCTAGAAATGCTCCGTTAACTATTGGATTTACAAATCATCCAAAAATTAAAACCTATAGTGTGGTTGACGAGCGTTGTGCTGCGTTTTTTGGTTTAGGTATAGCTCAGCAAATTAGAAAACCTGTAGCTTTAGTATGTACTTCTGGTTCTGCATTGTTGAATTATTATCCAGCTATAGCTGAAGCCTTTTATAGTGATATTCCTTTAGTAGTTATTTCAGCAGACAGGCCTAGCCGAATGATTGATATTGGCGATGGTCAAACCATCCGACAAGAAAATGTATTTAAAAATCACAGTCTTTACAATGCGAATTTGATTGATGGAATTGAAAATGAATCAAAAAATTCTAAATTAATATCTAAAGCATTAAAACTGGCAACTTTTAAGAAAGGCCCTGTGCATATTAATGTTCCTTTTGATGAGCCTTTGTACGAAACTGTCAATCTTATCCCTACAAGAGATATCATTGTTGATAATCAGGTTTCTGATTATGAAATGACACATAATTTTGAGTATTTTGGTGAGAAATGGAATACTTGTTCTAAAAAAATAGTATTGATTGGTGTTAATTATCCCAATCAAAAATTACAGCAACAATTGATTGAATTGGCTAAAGATGGTTCGGTATTGATATTTACAGAAAACACTTCAAATGTCTATGATGATAAGTTTATCAATAGTATTGATAAATTAATAGCACCATTAAGTGAGTCTGAATTTTTAGATTTAAAACCAGACATGTTATTAAGCCTTGGCGGGATGGTGATTTCTAAAAAAATAAAACAATTTTTCAGAAAGTACAAACCGAAATATCATTTACATGTCGATGAAAAAAACATGCAAAACACTTTTCATTGTTTAAAATTTCATTTTGATATGACACCTGTATCATTTTTTGATGGTTTTTTACCACATACCAAGCCTCTTGTTAGTTCCTATCAAAAAAAGTGGTTGACCATAAAAAACATTAGAAATAAAAAACATTCTGAGTTTTTAAAGGAAGTAGAATTTTCTGATTTAAAAGTTGTAGAGTTGATTTTACAAAGTATTCCAGATCACGCACAATTGCAATTAGCAAATAGTTCTGTGGTAAGGTATACTCAGTTGTTTGATAATAATTCTACCTTAAAAATTTTCTGTAATAGAGGTACAAGTGGTATTGATGGTAGTACTTCTACAGCAGTAGGTGCTGCACTTATTGAAGGTAGGCAAACTGTTTTTGTAACTGGAGATATTAGCTTTTTTTATGATAGTAATGCACTCTGGAATAACTATATAAAAAACGATTTTAGAATCATCCTTATTAATAATGGAGGAGGAGGTATTTTTAAAATTTTACCTGAACCTTCAAAAACAAATGCTTTAGACTATTTTGAGACACCACACAACTTGTCAGCCAAACATTTATGCGAAATGTATAAATTTCAGTATGCAAAAGCTTCAAATGAAACAGAGTTAAATCAGCAACTAAAAGTATTTTTTGACGATGAGAAATATCCTAAGCTGTTAGAGATATTCACGCCAAGTGCAATAAATGACAAGCTCTTAAAAGACTATTTTAAGAGCTTTTAGGTAAAAATCTTTTTGACTTGAGCTGGTCTAAAACAGGTGAATGGTACTGATTTCTTAGGGGCAAGTAATCAAAATAGCTACCGTTTAAAGTAGCTATTTGGTTTTTATCTACCAGTGTCTTCTTCAATGTCGCTATCATTCACTTCGTCAACTTCAACGCCGCCGTTATTAAAATTTTTCTGTTTAGCTAATACACGTTCTACATTTTGGTAGTAGCCATCAGAATTTGGATCATCTGATGAGATTTTAGCAAATCCGTTTTTATAGTATTTCAATGCTTTTTTATAGTCGTTACCAGTTTCATGGTATTGTCCTATATAATAGTCGCCAATTGGTGACTCAGGATATAAACGATTAATCATTTCTCCAAATTCTGCTAAATAAGCACCATCTTCTTTCTCAAGAATAATAGATTCTATTGCAAAAATATCGCGTTGTCTAATTTTAAGATTGGCACCAAATAAGAATTGAATCTCAACATATTTCTTTTCTAGATATTCAATAGCTTCCGAAGGACTTAAATCTGCCACTTCACTTTTGTACTCTTCTTTTGAAATGGAAGAATACATGTCAAATATATGAGACAATGCTCCTGGTATAGCTTGACCTATAGATGAAATCTTTGTAGAGGTATTGAACTCATCATATTTAAATTTAAAATGCTCATTTTCAAAATTTTTCAATACATAGTAAAGAGTTTCAATTGATTTTGATTTCTCTTCATTATTAAATTTACCATTATTTAAATAATAATAAGTATTTGTATTTAAAGTAGGTACTTTACCTCTAAATAAATCAGCAATATCTTGAGAATAACTAGGGTTAATATTTATATATGCATTAAAGATAGGTATAGGCTCTACCATGAAGTAATTGCTGAAATTTGCAGTTTTTGTATTTCCTACTATAGTTCTAAAAGAAGAAATTCTATAATTATCTTCAACATAACCTATCAATTCATTTTTTATAAATTTATAAAATTTTGAACTTGATTCAGTAAGCATACTGTTCATGTCAATTTCACAATCTAACTTACGTTCGTTTTTTTGATTTTGAAATATACCGACTACAATTTGTTCTGGAGCCTTGTCTTTAGCTGCAAAAAGCCTGGAATTTGCCACATAAACATCAAATAGATATTCGGCATCTAGTATAATTGCTAAAGGGTATACTCTATCTGAATCTTCTTGATAAGAATCAGGAACATAAATTTTTAAAGTTCGGTTGTCGTGTAGCTCACCACTTAGCTCAACAGATCTAAACATTTCCATTTGGACATTTTGTCCAAATGCAATAATGCTAAGTAATAAAAAGAGAAGGTTAATGTAGATTTTCTTCATGATTTTTACAATTTTTGGTTTTTAAACAAACTAATTTTTTTAGTCTTTTTCTTAATTATATCTTTACAAACGAATAAAATTGAAAAATATGATACAGATAGACTGGAAAGTTGCAAAAAAATATTCTGACATCACTTATAAAAAGTGTAATGGAGTAGCTAGAATAGCCTTTAACAGGCCAAATGTACGTAATGCTTTTCGCCCAAAAACAACAAGTGAATTGTATGATGCTTTTTATGATGCACAAGAAGATACAAGTATTGGCGTTGTGTTATTGTCAGCTGAAGGTCCTTCAACTAAAGATGGTATTTATTCTTTTTGTAGTGGGGGCGATCAAAAAGCAAGAGGTCATCAAGGTTATGTAGGTGAAGACGGAATGCATCGATTGAATATACTTGAAGTACAACGTTTAATTCGTTTTATGCCAAAAGCTGTTATTGCTGTAGTGCCAGGATGGGCAGTTGGTGGAGGTCATAGCTTACATGTAGTTTGCGATTTGACTTTGGCGAGTAAAGAACATGCTATTTTCAAACAAACCGATGCAGATGTAACAAGTTTTGATGGTGGTTACGGCTCAGCATATTTGGCAAAGATGGTTGGACAAAAAAAAGCAAGAGAAATTTTCTTTTTAGGGCGTAATTATTCCGCCCAAGAAGCATTTGAAATGGGTATGGTCAATGCGGTAATTCCTCATGATGATTTAGAAAGTACAGCGTATCAATGGGCACAAGAAATTTTAGAAAAATCACCTACGTCAATAAAAATGTTAAAATTTGCGATGAATTTAACTGATGACGGTATGGTTGGGCAACAGGTTTTTGCAGGTGAAGCAACAAGGTTGGCTTATATGACAGACGAAGCAAAAGAAGGTAGAGATGCCTTTTTAGAAAAACGCAAACCAAATTTTGAAAAAAAGTGGTTACCATAATTACATGAATTTAAAAAAACAATAAATGACATCACAAAAAGTTACATTTTTAATAAAATGTGAAGATCAAAAAGGATTGGTAGTGAAAATTACTAGTTTTTTTTATGACAAAGGGTTTAATATACTAAGTTGTCAGCAATATGTAAATTCCAATCAGAATAAATACTATATGCGTATTTGTTTAGATCCAAAAGGAACCAATATTAATAAAGTGGCTTTAGAAAAAGATTTTTTAAGCGTAGCTAAACCATTAAACTTGTCTTGGTCTTCTCATTATGATAATGATAAGTCTAATGTTGCAATAATGGTTTCTCATACAAGTCATTGTCTTTATGATTTATTAGAGAAGCAAAGAGAAGGTGTTCTAGATTGTAATATAAAAATGATTATTAGCAATCATGAGAAATTAAAACCAATTTCTGAAATGTTTAATATTCCATATTATTATCTGCCTGTTGATAAAAATTCAAAAGGGCAACAAGAAGCTCAGGTAATGAAATTGTTAGATATAAATAAGATTGACTTAATTATTATGGCAAGGTACATGCAAATTTTGTCTTCAAATTTCATCAATAGTTATCCTGAAAAAATTATAAATATTCATCATTCTTTTTTGCCTGCATTTCAAGGAGCTAATCCATATAGAAGAGCTTATGAAAGAGGTGTTAAATTGATAGGAGCTACTGCCCATTATGCAACGGTAGACTTAGATGAAGGGCCAATTATTGAGCAGGGAGTTGAACGTGTAACGCATGAGAGCACACCAAAAACATTAAAGCGAATTGGTGCTGATATTGAGCGTTTGGTATTGGCAAAAGCTGTAAAGTGTCATTTGCAAAATCAGATAATTGTGGCAGATAATAAAGCTATTGTTTTTCCAGAGGCTGGAGAATAAAATCATATAAAATACAATGAATACATGAAAATAATTTGTATTGGGCGTAATTATGCCAAGCATATAGAAGAATTAGCAAATGAAAAGCCAACTGAGCCTGTGGTGTTTTTAAAGCCAAATTCTGCAATATTACCCAAAAGAATGCCTTTTTTTATCCCTGTATGGTCAAATGACATTCATTATGAAGTGGAAATTTTGATAAAGATAAATCGTGTAGGGAAATTTATTGACACCAAATTTGCACATAAATATTATGATGAAATTGGTTTAGGAATTGATTTTACAGATAGAGAATTACAAGCTAAACTAAAAGCAAAAGGCTTGCCGTGGGAGAAAGCCAAAGCCTTTGACGGAAGTGCTGTTGTTGGACAGTTTCACCCTAAGGATCAATTTAATTTAGATGATTTGAGTTTTCAGCTGTTAAAAAATGAAGTTGTAGTTCAAGATGGTAATACAAATGCGATGTTATGGAAAATTGATGAGCTGATTTCTTATGTTTCTCAGTTTTTTACCTTAAAAAAAGGAGATATTCTTTTTACAGGTACACCAGCTGGTGTAGGTAAAGTAGCTCCAAATGATATTCTGATTGGTAAAATTGAAGATAATGAAGTTTTTAGTGTTAAAATAAAATAATACTATGGCACAAGAAATAGAAAGGAAATTCTTAGTTAATAGCGATGCTTATAAATTAGCATCATTTAAGAATATACTCATTGTACAAGGTTTTTTATCTTCTGTACCAGAAAGAACGGTACGTATTCGTATCAAAGGTGAGCAAGGGTTTATTACCGTAAAAGGATTGGGAAATGAATCAGGAGTTTCTAGATATGAATGGGAAAAAGAGATTTCTGTAAAAGATGCAAATGAATTGTTGAGCATTTGTGAACCAGGTATTATTGAGAAAACACGTTTTGAAGTCAAGTCAGGAAAACATATTTTTGAAGTGGATGAATTTTATGGGAATAATAAAGGTTTGGTAATTGCAGAGGTAGAATTATCATCAGAAGATGAGGCTTATAAAAAACCAGATTGGTTAGGTGAAGAAGTTACAGGTGAACTGAAATATTACAACTCCATGCTGGTCAAGCATCCTTATAAAAACTGGTAATTAAATGAAAGCAGAAATAATTACTATAGGTGACGAAATTCTTATCGGTCAAGTTGTAGATTCAAACTCTGCATATATTGCACAGAAGCTGAATGAGATTGGTGTTTCGGTATATCAGATTACATCTGTTCAAGATGATAGTGTTCATATTGTAAAGTCTCTAAAAGAAGCTGAAGAAAATGCCAATATTATCATCTTAACGGGCGGATTAGGGCCTACAAAAGACGATCTGACAAAACATACGCTTTGCGAATATTTCAATGATGAGTTGATGATGAATGATGCTATTCAGAATCATATCAAAGAACTTTTTTCAAAAATAAATTATCAATACACCGACTTAGATTTACAACAAGCAATGTTGCCTAAAAAAGCAACTATTCTTAAAAATCATTTAGGTACAGCTTCTGGAATGTGGTTTGCAAAAGGCGATAAAGTTATTATTTCAATACCAGGAGTTCCAAACGAAATGAAAGGGCTAATGAAGTCTAGCATTTTGCCAATACTTCAAAGCACCTATAGTTTACCATTTATTCTTCATAAAACAATTGTCACCTACGGAATGGGGGAAAGTAAAATTGCTCAACGGTTGGCCTTATGGGAAGAGAAATTACCAACAGATATTAAATTGGCTTATTTGCCTTCTTATGGGAAAACACGTTTGCGGCTGACTGCTAAAGGAAAAGTTAAAGAAAAGCTAGAGCTTATCCTCGAAAGAGAATTGCAAAAATTATTGAGTTTGGTTGCTGATATTACACTAGATGTTGATGGGAGTGAATCTCTTGAAGCAAATATCGGTAAGCTTTTAGTGAAAAACAAAAAGACTATAGCTACTGCTGAAAGTTGTACTGGCGGTGCAATTGCTAAAATAATCACTTCTGTTGCTGGTGCATCACAATATTTTATCGGATCAGTTGTAAGTTATAATGAACGGATTAAAACAACTGTTTTAAATGTTTCATCTGAAACTATAAATAAACATTCAGTAGTTAGTGCCGTTGTGGCGGAAGAAATGGCAAAAGGAATTCAACAATTGTATGCTACTGATTATGCAATAGCGATTACCGGAAATGCAGGGCCAACAACTGATAAAACTGACACTTCTGTTGGTGTGGTTTTTATTAGTATAGCTACGCCAAACTCAATAATTACTCAAGAATTTAACTTCGGACAACCTAGGGCAAAAGTTATAGAAAGAGCAACGATCAAATCATTAGAATTGTTGAGAAAAGTATTGCTGAAATAGGTACTTTTAAGTGCTATTTATAAATTCTATGATAAATTGTAACTATTCACTCAAAAACAAAAAAAGACAGTACTTATTAACAATGGTTAGTAATAAAGTTGTAAGTTTTGTTTACAAATTCAATGAGGTATTGATAAACTAAGGAGTTTTGTTGTCAAAGCAATAAGTGGATT
>DOIV01000339.1 GCA_003511845.1 Flavobacteriaceae bacterium
ATAAACGACATAGAGCCAATAAATCATTATAGACATTATTATTTATACTAAATTTTGAGGAACGTTCATTATTGGCAACATCATAAATATAATATTCGCCGGTTTGAGTAATACTGCTAAAATCAAACCACCATCCTTTATCACCAGATTGGCTGTGGGTAGCACCGCTATTCCAAAAGGTTGGTGCTCCAGAGAAAACTACTGCATCATTAACTGCATTTCTAAGTTCTAAAGTGCTACTTGGAGTAAAATTTTCCCCTGAATTAAATCCAGTTTGTGGATTGCTAATTACGGCGACTTTTGTGTGATTTGGCTTGTATCCAAACTAATCTACATGGATAAAATTACTGGTTTGTGCTAGTAAATAAAGTGGGTTGAGAATCAAAAGTAATATAATTTTTTTCATCTCTAAATGGTTTTAAGATTCAAAGATAAGTGAATTATAAGAATATTTTATTGATGAGAATTATTTAAGTAAAATACTACAGTTTTAATTGAAAAGAATTCCTTAAGGATAGTTTGTTCCAAGAAATTATTTATTATTTTGTTCAAGAGCAGATTTCAATTACAAAACACCATGTTTTATATACCAAGACTTAATTCTAGTCAGTACATCAGGTAGGGAAGCAATATTGTGTTTTTTGCCATCATATACCCATATCTCGTTTTCAATACCATTTTCTTCTAGTATATCTGCCAAAAGTTGACCTGCTGCCAATGGAACAACCTTATCCTCTGACCCATGATGGAGTTGATAAGGTGCTGTAATATTGTTTGCTAATTCAGGGCTGATAAACCCATCGTCAGACCTTGACTCGTCAATACCTCCAGAAGTATGTGAGACAGCTCGTAGCAGGTTTGAATACTTTCCTGCAAGACCACCTGTTACAAATGCTCCACGACTATGGCCATGGGCAGCTATACGATTCATATCAACAATACCTAAAGAACTTAAAACATCAAAACACTTTCTAGCCCTTGCGATATTGGCATTACTTGCACCCAAATCATTACCAAAGCTTCCTGGTGTTTCGTTTTCAATCAATTCTGTACTTGCGTGTGTTAAATTAACTGAAATTGCCACCATGCCCCAATCTCGCATACGTTGACCATGATTGGTAGCAATGTTGTTGGCATTTCCTCCTGTTGCATGATTGAGAATCACGGCAGGAAAACCATTTTGAGAGTCTGGTATACCTTCAGGAACCAAGAGACTACCTTTTAGATTATAAATAGTACCATCAGAATCATCGCCTTGATAAGTCCAAGTAGCACCTTCTGCACTTTTAGGGTCTCCTGTTATCGTAAGCCCTTTATTGATATTTGGTGTGTCGACATTATCTTTACTACAACTGAAAATAGTTGTAATTGCTAGAAGTAGAAATACTATTTTTTTCATCTCTAAATGGTTTAAGTTTTCAAAGATAAGTAAATTTATACAATATCTTCTTGTGCATCATTAGATTAACTGTATTTTTGCCACTTGTAAAAATCAGAAGATTATGGAATTTATCAGAAAAAGAACAAAAAACGCTAAAAATGATATTTTATCAGGTTTAACAGTAGCTTTAGCTTTGGTGCCAGAAGCAGTAGCTTTTGCTTTTGTTGCGGGTGTAGATCCGTTAGTAGGGTTGTATGCTGCTTTTATGATAGGGTTAATTACCGCTATTTTTGGAGGTAGACCGGGTATGATTTCTGGTGCAACTGGTGCCTTGGCAGTTGTGATGGTTGCTTTAGTGGCTAAAGGAAACTCCATGGGAGCTGAAAGTGAGAATTTAGGACTGTATTATTTGTTTGCAACTGTTATTCTGATGGGAGTCATCCAAATGTTGGCAGGTGTTTTTAAACTAGGTAAGTTTGTGCGATTGATTCCACACCCAGTAATGATGGGCTTTGTAAACGGATTGGCAATTGTGATTTTTTTATCACAATTAGGTATGTTTAAAGAGAATGTAAAAGATGCTTTTGGTAATAATAAAATAAACACACATTCTGTTAAAAAAATAATGGATATTAAAGATGGTAATGTTTACGATATCCATACAGGAAACTTACTTCTGGTCAAAGATAATGACAAGCTACTGTTACCAAATAATAGTACAGCTACATATAAGGTAGTTGACAATCAAGTTTTTGATTTAAAGACTAAAAAAGTAAAATTCAATATAGAAAAAGATGCCATTTTTAGTATAGAAAAGAAAGGAATAGCAAAAGCATTTTTACCAACACCTAAATTGCTATTAATGGTAGGTTTGGTTTTACTAACTATGCTGTTGATGTTTGGTTTGCCTAAAATTTCAAAGAAAATACCAGACGGATTGGTTGCTATATTAATAGTTTCGGCCATTGTTATCTTCGGAAAATTAGATGTGTCAACCGTTGGGAGCTTTATTAGTGATGGAGGAGGAGAAGGCTTAAAAGGAGGGTTGCCACAATTTCAGTGGGATATTTTTAGTAAAATTCCATTTACATGGGAAACATTTAAATTCATAGGTCCTTATGCATTGATTTTAGCCGCTATTGGGTTGATAGAATCTTTAATGACTTTAAACTTAATAGATGAGCTGACTGATTCTAGAGGGAATTCTAACAGAGAATGTCTGGCTCAAGGTGGTGCAAATATTGTTACGGGTCTTTTTGGCGGAATGGGTGGTTGTGCTATGATTGGGCAATCATTAATCAATATTAAAGGAGGAGGTAGAGGTAGACTTTCAGGAATTGTAGCTGCGTTAACCTTATTAGCTTTTATATTATTTGCTTCTGGTTTGATTGAACAAGTACCTATTGCTGCATTGGTTGGTGTAATGTTTATGGTAGTGATTGGCACTTTTGCTTGGTCTAGTTTTAAAATTTTAAATAAAATTCCTGTTAGTGATGTTATTGTATTGATTACAGTTTCTGCATTGACCGTAATATTCGATTTGGCAATTGCAGTTATAGCTGGTGTAATTATTAGTGCATTAGTATTCTCTTGGGAAAATGCAAAACGTATTCGTGCTCGTAAACGTACAAAAGAAGACGGGACTAAAGTTTATGAAATTTGGGGACCTTTGTTTTTTGGAAGCATACAAGCTTTTAATGATAAATTTGATGTGAAAAATGACCCAGATGTGATTGAGGTTGATTTTATAGAAGCAAGAATAAGTGATCATTCAGCTATTGAAACCATCTTTAATTTGGTGAATAAATATGAAGCAGCAGGTAAAACAATCAAATTAAAACATTTAAGTGAAGACTGTAAGGTCTTACTCTATAAGTCGAGTGATCATTTTCATCAAGTAATTGAGGAAGATATTGATGATCCGAGATACCACTTGGCTGAAAATCCTGAAAATTTCACTAAAGGATTAAGTGAGTATGAAGGGTTATAGGTTGTTGTGAGGTTGTAATAAGTTTTATAATGATTTCTTAGCCTTTAATAATTTTTCTAAGATAAATTCTACACCTTGCTCATCATTACTTTTTGTTTCATAGTTGGCAACTTCTTTTACCTTAGGGATTGCATTTTTCATAGCATAACTAAAGTGAGCTAATTTCAGCATTTCTAAATCATTATTATAATCGCCAAAAACCACCGTTTCTTCTTTGCTAATTCCTAATTTTTCTTGAAGGTGTTTTAATGCATGACCTTTATTAGCATCAGGATGCGATATATCTAACCAATTTTGCTCAGACACTTTAATTAAGAGGTCTTTATCCTTCAAATAGGAAAAAGTAGGGTAGAGGTACTCTTCGGATGATTCAAAATGATAAACAGCAATTTTTAAAAATTCATCATTTGTAACTTTAGTTAGGTCATCAACAATTTTATATTTTATATAATATTCATCAAATAGAGAAATAAAATATTCATCTCTAGTTTCTATATAAGCACTATTTTTCCCGCACAATACTGCATAGCCATAATTAAGTTTTCGTATTAAAGGGATTAGCTGTTGAATTTTTTCATTTGATAGACTAGTAACCATGAACTCTTGATTACCTTGCATTGCAAAACCGCCATTTTCAGCAATAACAGTGATGTCATCTTTAATGGTTTCTAATTTATGTATAATACTGTGGTACTGTCTTCCACTTGCAGCCACAAAATGAATGTGATTTTTTAATTCAGAAAACAAGCTGAAAAATTTAGAGCTTACTTCATGTTTAGAGTTCAATAAAGTACCATCCATGTCGGTAACTACTAGTTTTACTTTAGATAAATCCATTGTAGGGTTTTAGAAGTACAAAAGTAGGGTTATTTTTTGAAGTGGTTTCAAGACGTAATAGATTTTCTAATGCATAATGCGGGTTGAACTCTGAGCAGTAGAAATAGAGACAAATTTTTACAAAAAAAATCCTGAGCGTTAACTCAATATTTTTTTTGTATAAGTAAGAAGATGTGTTTATTTTACTTTATCAACAACAGCTTTAAAAGTTTCAGGATGGTTCATTGCTAAATCAGCAAGAACTTTTCTGTTCAATTCAATATTATTGGCTTTTACTTTACCAATAAATTGAGAATAAGACATACCGTGCTGGCGTGCACCTGCATTGATACGTAGTATCCATAAACTTCTAAAGTTTCTTTTGTTGTTTTTTCTATCGCGATAAGCATAAGACATTGCTTTTTCTACCGCATTTTTGGCTACTGTATAAACGTTTTTACGTCTTCCAAAATAACCTTTTGCTTGTTTTAATATTTTTTTTCTACGAGCTCTTTTAGCTACTGAGTTTACCGATCTAGGCATAATTTTAATTGTTTTTGAGTTGGGCAGGTTCTATTTAACACCGTTTTAAAAGCACCAACACATGGTTAATAATTTGATTACCAAATAAACTATTTAGTTTATTTTAATTTTAATTGTTTTAAGATATTCATTCTATCAGCTTTATGAACCAATCCAGAATGCGTCAATTTCAGCTTACGCTTTTTAGATTTTTTAGTCAAAATATGACTCTTAAAAGCATGCTTTCTTTTTATCTTACCAGTACCTGTCAGCTTAAAGCGTTTCTTGGCACTAGATTTTGTTTTCATTTTAGGCATTTTCTCCTAGTTTTTATTAATTATCTTACTTATTACTATTTTATCTATACTCTCTTTCCTTCTGAAAGGACAGGAGATAGGCTTATTTTTTCTTTGGTGCAATAAACATTGTCATACGTTTACCCTCTAACCTTGGCATTTGTTCAACTTTACCATATTCTTCAAGTTCTTGAGCCAATCTTAATAATAAAATTTGCCCTTGATCTTTATAAACAATTGAACGACCTTTAAAAAATACATATGCTTTAAGTTTAGCACCGTCGCTTAAAAACTTAATGGCATGTTTCTTTTTAAATTCATAGTCATGATCATCAGTATTCGGACCAAAACGTATTTCTTTCATTACAACTTTACTTGCTTTAGCTTTTAAAGCTTTATCACGTTTTTTCTGTTCGTATAAAAACTTTTTATAGTCTATTACTTTACAAACAGGCGGTGATGCCTTCGGAGAAATCTCTACAAGATCAAGTTCTAGTTCTTCAGCAATCTTTTTTGCTTGTGCTATAGGATAAACTCCTACTTCAACATTGTCTCCAACTAAACGAACTTCTAAAGCTCGAATATGGTTATTAATTCTATGAGCATCTTCTTTAATGATCCTCCAAGGCTTTCTGCCTCCTCTTCTCCTGATTGCTATGGCTGTATAATTTTAATTAAACTTATATTGTTGTAATGTACTATTTATTTTATTTTTTATTAATGATGAAAAATCTTCAACAGTCATCTTGCCCAAGTCTTCACCTCCATGTCTTCTAACCGAAATAACATCTCCATCTTCTTCTTGCTGCCCAATAATAAGCATAAACGGTATCTTTTTCACTTCAGCATCCCTAATTTTCTTACCCGTTTTCTCATTTCTATCATCAATCAGGCCGCGAATTTCGTGATTTTCTAGCAATTCTAAAACTTTTTCGGTATAATTTTTATATTTCTCACTAATTGGCAGTAAAATAACCTGCTCAGGCGTTAGCCATAAAGGGAAATTACCACCAGTATGTTCAAGTAATATCGCAATAAATCGTTCCATAGATCCAAAAGGAGCTCTATGAATCATAATTGGTCTATGTAATTGGTTGTCAGAACCTTTGTAGGTTAATTCAAAACGTTCAGGTAAAGTATAATCAACCTGTATTGTACCTAACTGCCAGTTTCTACCCAAAGCATCCTTTATCATAAAGTCTAATTTCGGACCGTAAAAAGCAGCTTCACCACTTTTTATCACATAATCCAATCCTTTATCTTCTGCAGCATTAATTATTGCTTGCTCAGCTTTCTCCCAATTTTCAACAGTTCCAATATATTTATCAGGATTGTCTAAATCTCTAACAGAAACTTGAGCCGTATAATTTTCAAAACCTAACGTTTTTAACACATATAAAGACAAGTCAATTACATTTTTAAACTCTTGATCAACCTGATCTGGTGTGCAGAAAATATGAGCATCATCTTGAGTGAAACCTCTAACACGAGTCAGTCCATGTAACTCACCACTTTGTTCATACCTATATACCGTACCAAATTCAGCAAATCTGATAGGTAAATCTTTATAAGAATAAGGTTTTACATTGTAAATCTCACAGTGATGCGGACAATTCATAGGTTTTAACAAAAACTCTTCATCCTCTTTAGGCGTGTGGATAGGCTGAAAACTATCTGCACCATATTTTTCATAATGACCCGAAGTCACATACAATTCCTTTTGTCCAATATGAGGCGTCATTACCATTTCATAACCTGCCTTTTTCTGAGCTTTCTTTAAAAAGTTCTCTAACCTCTCACGTAAAGCAGTACCTTTTGGTAGCCATAAAGGTAAACCTTGTCCTACTTTTCTTGAAAAAGCAAACAATTCAAGTTCCTTACCTAATTTTCTATGATCACGTTTTTTTGCCTCCTCTAATAATTCTAAATACTCTTTTAAATTCTTTTGCTTCGGAAACGAGATACCATAAACACGAGTCAATTGCTTATTTTTTTCATCACCACGCCAATAAGCACCTGCAATGCTCATAAGTTTAATTGCTTTTACAATACCAGTATTAGGGATGTGCCCCCCACGACATAAATCAGTAAAATCAGCATGATCGCAAAATGTAATATCTCCATCAGTTAAATTTTCAATCAATTCAACCTTAAATTCATTATTTCTACCTTTATAATAACTAAGAGCATCTGCTTTCGACACACTTCTAAGTTTAAATTCAAACTTCTGACGTGCAAACTCAAGCATCTTATCTTCAATTTTCTTAAAGTCATTATCAGAAATGCTTTCCTCACCAAAATCCACATCATAATAAAATCCCTTTTCAATCGCAGGTCCAATAGTTAATTTAGCATTCGGATATAAATAAAGAATCGCCTGAGCCAATATATGAGCAGATGAATGCCAAAAAGCTTTTTTACCTAAATCATCATTCCATGTGTATAATACTAATGACCCATCTTGATTGAGCTCAGTTGAAGTCTCAACAATAGTGTCATTAAATTTAGCAGAAATTACGTTTCTAGCAAAGCCTTCACTAATGCTTTTAGCAACATCCATCGGTGTACTAAGCTTAGCACATTCTTTAATTGATCCGTCTGGTAAAGTAATTTTTATCATTCTATTATATAAATAAGTCTGCAAAGATATTAGAAAACACATTCTTGCACAATAAATGCTTGTAATTATTTTGGTGTTACCCCGTTAATTATATTCAGAACCAGCCATTAAGTTTTTAGTAACGGGGTCAGGCTTTCCGTTAAATCTTATTAAAATGATATTTTAATAAGGATATCACTTCAATCCTTAACACAAACACTTACTATATTTAGACATTCTTTAATCATTATAAGAGTGTAAAATACTGTATATAAGATAGGTGTAAAACAAAACAAAAAATAATGTAAATATTTTGCAAAATTGTTTGTTGAATTCTAAAAAGGATTATACATTTGCCGTCCTTAA
>DOIV01000274.1 GCA_003511845.1 Flavobacteriaceae bacterium
TTAAACCCTCCATATGATGAAGGAATAAAAAAAACGGTGTATAACCTATTTTTAGATCTTGAAAAAAATTATGAATTAAAAGTGATTTGTAGACATGGTTTTGAGAAAGAAAATATGCATATTGTAAATACAAATGTTTTATATTATTCAAAAGAAGTTAAGTCTATAATTAGAGATTTTAAACCTGATGCTTTAGTATACCTACCATTTCAATCAAGTACTTTTGCAAGTTATTTACGTCTTAAAATATTTTCATATTTCGCAAAAAAATCTAAATTATTATTTGTAGCACTTCAGCCAAAACCAATAAAGTCGTGGCAGAAAATAATTGTTAAATTTATAAAACCAAAACATGCTTTTACACCGTCACCAGCCTTACATGAATTTTGGAATAAAATAGGAATTAAAAATCAGTTAATCCCTCTTTTGACTGATTTATCCATATTCAAACCATTACCAAACAAAGAAAATAAATTAGCATTACGTGAAAAATATGATTTACCAAAAGATGCTTATATAATTTCCCATATGGGTCATTTGAATGAAGGAAGAAACTTAAAAACTTTAATTCCGTTACAAGAAGCGGGTATGCAAGTTGTTATTGTAGGAAGTAGCTCAACACCCACAGATGCACATGGAAAACAATCATTAAAAAATGAATTATTAGACGCAAAAGTTATTATAATTGATAAGTATATTGAAAATATAGAAGAGATTTATCAGTTAAGTGATCTGTATATATTTCCAGTAGTTAAGAAAAATAGTTCTATCGGGATGCCTTTATCAGTTTTAGAAGCTAGAGCATGTGGAGTTCCAGTTTTAACTTCTAATTATGGAAGCCTTCAGTATTATTTAGATACAGATTATGGTGGAGTTTTTTATTCTGAACCAGATAATTTTCTAGAGAACTTCAATACAATTAAAGCAAAATTAAATAAAAATTTAAGTAAAACAAAAGTATCAGAACTAAATGAATTATTTTTTAGCTCTATTCATAAACAAATTGATTAATAATGGATTTTACATTTAAAAAATATAAGGAGTTGATTCAGGCTCTAAAAGATAATGGGTATACCTTTCAGACTTTTGAAGATTTTATAAAAAAACCAAATGACAAAGTTGTTGTTTTACGACATGATGTTGATAGACGGTCAAAACACTCATTAGATCAAGGTAGAGATGAAGTGGAAGTAGGGGCTGTGGGGAGCTATTTTTTTAGAATAGTACCCGAAAGTAATCAGCCTGATGTTATGAATAAAATAGTTGATATGGGTCATGAGTTGGCTTATCATTATGAGGATTTAGGTATGGCAAGAGGAAATTATGAAAAAGCTTATGAACTTTATAAGAAAAACTTAACTTATTTTAGAAAATTTTATCCAGTTTCAACTATTTGTATGCATGGAAGCCCAGCAAATAGTATTGATAATCGTGATATTTGGAAAAAATATAACTACAGAGATCATGATATAATTGGTGAACCCTATTTTGATGTTGATTATGATGAAGTATTTTACATAACGGATGCAGGTAGAATGTGGAATAATAGAAAAGTTAGTGTAAGAGATAAAGTAACTACTAAATTTAATTTCCCATTAAAAACTACTGATGATATTATAAAGTGGATAAAATCTGGAGAATTACCAAATAAATTAATTATAAATACTCACCCTCACAATTGGTCAAACTTCGGTTTACTTTGGGTTTGGATATTGGTATGGCAAAGTATTAAGAACTTAGTGAAAAAGGTGTTAATTCTGATTAAGGGACAAAAAAGTATTACTGTGAGTGATTATAAAAAAACTAACTAAAAATTATATAACGCTATAATTCAGGTTAGTAAAAATTATAACTATGAAAAAAAAATATTGTTTATTGTCAAATGATGTAGAAACAACATCATTATGGCACAATTCATTAAGAGATGAAACTGGTTATAAAGTTTTAAAAGAAGGAATGCCATTGCTTTTAGATTTGTATGAAAAGTATAATGTCAAATCTACTTTTTACTTTACAGGATATATTGCTAAACTATATCCTGAAATAGTTAAAATGGTAATTCCTTATGGACATGAAGTAGGTAGTCATGGTTTATCTCATACAAAAGAAAATGGATTTGATGTAATGCCATTACAAAAGCAAATAGATCATTTAAAAGAGTCAAAAGATATTCTTGAAAATATTATTGGAGAAGAAATTATTTCATTTAGAGCTCCAGCCTTAAGAGTTAATAATGACACAGCAATTGCATTGGCAGAAACTAATTATAAAATTGACAGTTCAGTTGCATCTCAAAGATTTGATATGTTCATGTCTTTTGGAGGTATAAAAAAATTAAATTGGTTAACAGCACCAAGACTTCCTTATAGAACAAGTGAAGAATCTCTTTTCAAAAAAGGGAATGGACATATTCTTGAAATCCCACTAAGTGCCTCAATTATCCCTTACTTAAGTACAACTATGCGAATTTTCCCTAAATTGACATCTATTCAACGAAGATTATTATCTTATGAATCTTCTATAACAGGAAAACCAATCGTTTTTATTACACACCCAAATGAATTTATAGATGAAAGTGATGAAATTAGGCAAATCAATAAAAGATCAAAAAATTTCTTAGCAGCATTTTTACAAGATACTTTACGGTCTAAATTAAAAATGAAAAATTTAGGGATTAAGGGAGTTGAAATTTATGAAAAAGAAGTTAAATA
>DOIV01000249.1:0-262 GCA_003511845.1 Flavobacteriaceae bacterium
CATTGGTGTTGTTGCTCATTAAAAACCAGAATGTTAACGCATTCAGTCATTTTTTTAGTTGTATTTCGGTTTTGTAGCTAACTTCAACCTCTAACAACTTAAAAACTTAAAAATTATTTAATTTTTAAGTTTTTAATGGTCGGGGTGAGAGGATTCGAACCTCCGATCTCTGGTCCCCCAGACCAGCACTTTAACCGGACTAAGCTACACCCCGATAAATAGGTTGAAAAAGTTAGTTTCTTAATTCCTGAATTAAAGCTAA
>DOIV01000249.1:680-4713 GCA_003511845.1 Flavobacteriaceae bacterium
CCAACACAGGTTACACCAGCATTGAACCATGATTCAAGATTGCTTTTATCAGTAGAAACTCCACCAGTAGGCATAATTTTTGTCCAAGGACAAGGGCCTTTTATGGCTTTTACAAAATCAGCACCATAAATTCCACCAGGGAAAAGTTTTACAATTTCACATCCTAATTCTTCTGCTCTAGAAATTTCTGTTAATGAAGCACAGCCAGGTGATCAAAGTACTTTTCTTCTGTTACAAACCAACGCAATATCTTCACGTAAAACAGGTGTGACAACAAAATTAGCACCCAATTGCATATATAATGAGGCTGCACCAGCATCGGTTATTGAACCAACACCCATAATCATTTCGGGTAAATTTGTTTCACAAAACTTATTTAACTCACCAAATACTTCATGAGCAAAATCACCACGGCTTGTAAACTCTAAGATGCGTGCTCCGCCCTTATAACAGGCTTCTAATACTTTTTTACCCAATTCAACATCGTTATGAAAAAATAAAGGTACTAATCCTGTTTTCTCCATTACTGTTGCTACTTCTATTCTTGAAAATTTTGCCATATTTTTGAGACGGAAGTCGGTAGACCGAAGACCGAAGTTTGTTGTTAATTAATAATTATTTTTTTATTTTGAACACTGAACACTGAACACTGAACACTACCTAGCTACTCTTCCAGATGAATCACCACCCATTAGTTTTTCAACTTCCGCTACGGTAACTAAATTCGCATCCCCTTTAATAGTGTGTTTTAAACAAGATGCTGCAACTGCAAAGTTAAGTGCATTTTGGTCATCTTTAGGGTAGTTTAGTAATCCATAGATTAATCCGCCCATAAAGGAATCGCCGCCACCAACTCTATCTACAATATCAGTAATTTGATATTGAGGTGATTCAAACATTGTTGTTCCGTCATATAAAACACGAGCCCAAGTGTTATGTGATGCACTTATTGATCCACGTAAAGTAGTAATTACTTTTTTTGCTTTTGGGAATTTTTTCATCATTTGTTTACAAACAGATAAAAAAGCTTCTGCTTTTACTTCATGTCCTTGAGTGGTAATATCTAAGCCATCTGGTTTTATTCCGAAATGCTTTTCTGCATCCTCTTCATTACCTAAAATAATATCGCAATAAGAGGTAAGCTCTGTCATAATAGCTTCTGGTTCTACACCATATTTCCATAATTTTGCTCTATAATTTAAATCGGTTGAAATGGTAATTCCCATTTCACTAGCTACTTTTACAGCTTCTAAACACACGTCAGCAGCTCCTTGAGAAATAGCAGGAGTTATACCTGTCCAATGAAACCATTCTACATCCTTAAATACTTCTTTCCAGTCAATCATTCCAGGTTTTATTTCAGCAATAGCAGAATGAGCTCTATCATAAACTACTTTACTACCTCTTGATACTGCTCCTGTTTCTAAAAAGTAAATACCTAAGCGGTCACCACCAAAAACAATTTTATCTGTACCTACATTTCGTTTACGCATTTCCATTAAAGTACATTGACCGATATCATTTTCGGGTAATCGAGTAACAAAATCTACAGGAACACCGTAATTAGCTAATGAAACAGCAACATTTGATTCTCCGCCGCCATATACTATATCAAATGATGTGGTTTGTGAAAATCTTAAAAATCCAGGAGGTGATAGGCGTAACATAATCTCTCCGAAAGTGACTACTTTTTTCATGTTTAGAAGTTTAATTTTATATTTAACCAATTAAAATAATTAGCTAAAATCAAACTCAAGACAAAAATACAAATATCATTATTAATATAAAAGATATTGAGCTGATAAAAGAAAGCTTGACATATGAAGATAATAATAACGAATAATCATAATTTAAGAACTCCAAAATTTAGGCAGTTAGTAGATGCCATAATTAAATAAATTTCTAGAGGAAACCTTAAAGGTAGTAAAAAGAACCTTCTATTAATAAAATCCTCTTTGTAATATTGTTGCTAATTTTGTATTTAGTTTTTAGATATATTTGTAGTTATAAATTAATTCAAAAACATGCCAGAAACTATTTTTAGTATTTTATTGGGGATTGGTCTAGCTGCATCGGTAGGGTTTAGAGTTTTTGTGCCTTTATTCGCATTGAGTATAGTGTCACATTACGGTATTATTCCACTAAATGAAAGTTGGGAGTGGATTGGTGGTTTAGCAGCTATGATTACGTTGGGTATAGCCACTATTGTTGAAATAGGTGCTTATTTAATTCCGTGGTTTGATAATTTATTAGATACCATTGCAGTGCCTTTGGCTGCGGTGGCAGGTACAGCAGTAATGTTGTCAACAGCAGCCGATTTGTCTCCAGTTATCACTTGGTCACTGGCTATTATTGCTGGTGGTGGTACGGCAACAGCGATAAAAACTTCAACCAGTACCGCAAGACTGACCTCTACAGCTACTACTGGCGGAATTGCAAACCCTATAATTTCTACAGTAGAGACAGGCACATCTATAGTGATGGCGGTATTGTCTTTTGTAGTTCCAATTTTTGCCATCTTATTTGTACTACTAATACTTTGGTTAATTTTCAAAGTTTTTAAGTGGTTTAAACCTAAAAAGAGCGTTTAGTAAACAGTAGCAGTCAATAGTAAGTGGTAGTAATTTAACAAATTATAATGTTTTTAAGAGTGACTTTACATTGTTAATTGTATGCCTGTTTATTTTTGCAATGTCTCTAGAGAACCGTGTAGATTCTTCATATACTTTTTGTAGAATTTCTTTGGCTTCATCTTTCTTATTTTTATTGATAAGGTGTTTTGCAAGTATCAAACGCTCATGATAATTTGAAAAACTAATGTTTATTTTTTCGAATTCATTTTCTGCCAATTCTGTTTTTCCCAAATTATCTAATGCCAATCCATAATGTAACAAGTTTTCGGGTTTAATAGTAGCTTTCTTATCTTTTAAAACTTGAATGTACTTTAAAACACTTTCATAATTTTCATTAAAAAAATGAGCTTTAATAAGGTTAGAAATTACATAAACATCTCCTGAAAATAGAGAATCAATAGCGTCTTCATAATAAGTAATAGCATTTTGATAATCTTTAATTTCAAGAAAGGCATCTGCAAGACTAACTTTATTCTGAAAAGTTTCAGAAAAGTCAAGTTGCTTTTTTAAGTCTAAAACCTTTTTTGTAGGATTGATAATAGCAACGATTTCACTTTGTACATTTTCAAGATCTCTTTTGTTAAAAGCTTGGGTGAATAAATAGATAATAGAACCAATAACTGGGATAAATAAAATGATGAAAATCCAATAATAGTCATTTTTGCTTTTAAGAGCATGATAAATACAATAACCTTGAAGGGCAATAATTAGGTAATAATGCATGATGCAAAACATATACATAATTTTATTAGTAGGCAGTGAGAAGTTTTTAGTTGAATGTTTGGATACCTGCCTACGCAGGTATGACAAGGTAAATTAACCTCTGTGTTATAACTTCATTCAAACAAATCAAACCACACATGAGTTTTTTAGCGTTTAATTTCAGATATTTGCAATCAGAAATCTAAAATCAGAAATCTAAAATCTTAAATGGCACAAAAACCAAGCATACCAAAAGGTACAAGAGATTTTTCTCCTACAGAAGTTGCCAAACGTAACTATATCTTTAACACGATACAGCTTGCTTTTGAAAATTTCGGATTCCAACCTATAGAAACTCCAGCTTTTGAAAAGTCAAGTACTTTATTAGGTAAATATGGAGAAGAAGGAGATCGATTGATTTTTAAGATCTTAAATTCTGGAGATTATTTGTCTAAGGTTGATGAGGTTTTATTAAAGGATAAAGACAGTAAAAATATTACCTCTAAAATTTCCGAAAAGGCCTTGCGATACGACTTAACTGTACCCTTTGCACGTTATGTAGTACAACACCAAAACGAAATTGTTTTTCCGTTTAAACGATATCAAATGCAACCCGTTTGGCGAGCAGATAGACCACAAAAAGGACGTTTTAGAGAGTTTTACCAATGCGATGCAGATGTGGTAGGAAGCAAGTCTCT
>DOIV01000058.1:0-4281 GCA_003511845.1 Flavobacteriaceae bacterium
CCTGGAAATAGTGGAGGGGCTTTGGTAAATGTTAGCGGAGAGTTGATTGGTATAAATACTGCAATATCTTCTCAAACAGGATCTTATGTAGGGTATTCATTTGCTGTGCCTTCAAATATTGCTAAAAAAGTAATTGAAGATTTATTAGAATTTGGAGATGTGCAAACTGCATATTTAGGTATTAACCCAGAAGAATTAAGTAGTAATTTTGCGAAAGAATTAGACTTAGGTGTTACTCAAGGTGTTTTAGTAGCAGGATTAACTGATGATGGCCCAGCTGCAACTGCTGGAGTTAAAGAAAATGATATTATTATAAAAATGGATAATATTAAAATTTCTAAATTTTCTAACATGCAAGGGTTTTTAAGTGCAAAACGTCCTGGAGATATTGTAGATGTAATTGTATTAAGAGCTGGTAAGAAAAAACAGTTTAAAGTGAAACTAAGTAATCAATTTGGGAAAGAAACTATTGATAAGCTCGATTTTTCTAAATATTTATTGGGGAGTCTTGAAAAGATTTCAAAAGAGAAAGCTACTAAATATAAAATCAATTATGGAGTGCAATTTCTAAAAGTTAGAAACAAAGATTTGATAAGCAATGAAGTGAAAAAAGGGAATGTTATTTTGAAAGTAGCTGATGTTAAAGTTCACAATGTACAAGATGTGGAAGATCTTTTAAGAAAGAATAAAGGAAAACTAATTATCATACAGATTTTAAATAATGAGGGTTTTGTTGAGTATTTCAGATTGATGGTCAATAACTAGAATCACCTAAAAAAAACCTCCAATTTATTGGGAATTTTTTTGCAATAAACCTTTTACGCAAACGTTTGAAATGGTACTTTTGCACAAAATTAAATAAATATGTCTTTAGATAAAATCTACGAATTAGAATTGGCTTTTCAAGCAGATAGAAGAAGAGCAACAGTTGAGTTTATAAAAATTATTAGTGACCTTTGGTACGACAATGCTATTGAATTGGTCTTGTTTAGAAATCAGCTTATCAATAAAAATGTAAGTGAAATTTTAAATATGATAGAATATGCAAGTGAATTCGTTCAAAAACCTATTTCAATTTTTGATGCCGTTGAAATTTCAAGAGCGATTCAAGAATTAAGTTTACCTCCAGCAAAACTAGATATTGGTAAATTAGTTTATGAATTTCATTTAGAAAAGGGTGAAGAGAATGTATTGAAGTTTGTTACAGAAAGGTTAAAAGGAGCTGAAAAATCAAATGGAATTAATCCTAAAGATGTGATTTTATATGGTTTTGGTAGAATAGGGCGATTATTAGCGAGAGAATTGATGGAGCGGACTGGAAAAGGTAAACAAATGCGTTTACGTGCTATTGTTACCAGAGGTGATGTAATTGAAGAGGTACTTGAAAAAAGAGCTTCCTTATTGAGAAATGATTCTGTGCATGGAAGTTTTAACGGTACTGTAAAAATTGACATTGATAATAAAGCATTACTGATTAATGGAACTACCGTGAATATGATTAGTGCAAATGCCCCAGAAAAAATTAATTATACTGAATATGGTATTAAAAATGCATTAGTTATTGACAATACAGGAGCTTTTAGAGATAAAGAAGCTGAGTAGACACCTATTGAGTAAGGGAGTTGATAAAGTATTGCTGACAGCTCCTGGTAAAGGGATTCCGAATATTGTTCATGGTGTAAATCACAATGAATACAATCCTGATGAGGTGAATATTTTTTCGGCAGCATCATGTACCACCAATGCTATAACTCCAATTTTAAAAGTTATGGAAGATAGTTTTGGGATAGTTAGCGGACACTTAGAAACAATTCATGCCTATACTAATGATCAAAATTTGGTTGACAATATGCATAGTAAATACCGTAGAGGTAGAGCGGCAGCATTGAATATGGTCATAACCGAAACTGGTGCAGGTAAAGCAGTTTCAAAAGCTTTACCTTCTTTAGAGGGTAAGTTGACTTCAAATGCAATTAGAGTGCCTGTACCAAATGGTTCTTTGGCAATTCTAAATTTGCAATTAGAAAATTCTACAAGCATTTCAGCTGTGAATTCTGTGATGAAAAAATATGCTTTAGAAGGTGATTTGGTTGAACAGATTCAGTATTCATTAAGTAATGAATTAGTCTCTTCTGATATTGTTGGTACATCAGCTCCAGCCATTTTCGATAGCAATTCTACCATTGTAACAGCTGATGGTAAAAATGCAATTATTTATATTTGGTATGATAATGAATATGGGTATAGCCATCAAGTTATAAGGTTGGCAAAATATATTTCTAAAGTAAGAAGATTTACTTATTATTAATGAAAAAGCATTCTATTTCTAGAATGCTTTTTATAAACTAATTCAAATAATTTATACAATGAAAACAAAAACTACCTTGTCTTCATTAGTATAACGGCAATAGTTATGCCAAAATTGTATACCAATGTTAAGAAATGATTAATTGATGGTGAAAAAGTATTATAAAATATGTTTTTGAGCTTTATAAGAAGACCTCACCAATGCACTGCTTTCAACATGTCTAAAACCTAATTCTAGACCTATATTCTCATATCTTTTGAATTGTTCGGGAGTGATAAATTCTTTAACTGGTAAGTGTTTTTTACTCGGTTGTAAGTATTGTCCAATAGTAATTACATCGACATTTACATTTCTTAAATCTGTCATTGATTGAATTACTTCTTCTTCCAGCTCACCTAAACCTAGCATAATACCAGATTTTGTACGTCTTACACCACTGTCTTTTAAATATTTCAACACGGCTAAACTTCTATCGTATTTGGCTTGAATTCTAACTTCTCTTGTCAACCGTCTAACCGTTTCTAGATTATGTGAAACCACTTCTGGAGAAACATTTATGATTCTGTCTAAATTTTTATGAATCAGTTGAAAATCAGGAATTAAAGTTTCTAAAGTTGTTTTCGGGTTTGCCCTACGAATAGCATTGATGGTTTCTGCCCAAATGATAGAACCTCCATCTTTTAAATCATCTCTATCAACAGAAGTGATTACTGCATGTTTAATTTGCATTAATTTGATAGAACGAGCTACCTTTTCAGGTTCTTCCCAGTCTACAGTTTCTGGTCTACCTGTTTTCACACCACAAAACCCGCATGAGCGAGTGCAAGTATTACCTAAAATCATAAAAGTAGCTGTACCTTCACTCCAACATTCTCCCATATTAGGACAACTACCACTGGTACAAATAGTATTTAAGTTGTACTTCTCAACTACACCTCTTAATTCGGTGTATTTCTTACCTACAGGAAGTTTAACACGTATCCATTTTGGTTTTTTAAGCGGTAAAATAACAGACTCTTCAGACATACTTTATACTAAAATGAATTGCAAAGTTACAAAGTTAGATTGTATAACAATCTTAAATGGAAGAAAAGTATTTTCTAGCCTCGCATCACTTTATAGATTCATCAAATACCAAATGCTAAAACTTATTAGAAAAACAATTCCTAAGTAACTCAGTATTTTCATTTCCATAGATGGATGCCACTCTTTAGGTGTATGCTTGCTAGAAATTAAAATGAAGTTGGCAATGGCATAAAAAGGTGCAGTTAAAAAGGATAAAATAGTTGCAATCTTTATCATTTGTATCATATTAGATGTAAAATACGATAGAATAATAATTGTTCCTAAAGCCAATAATACCATCCAAAAAATATAATATTTCTTTGAGGGTTTGTCCAACAATAATTCTGTTGTTTTCGCCATTGCTCTAGGTGACGCGTCTAAAGTAGTTAAAGTTGTACTAAACATAGTTGTAAAAGCAGCTATAGCAACAAATATTGAGAATTTACCACCTAGATTTTCTGTATAGAGACTGATAATTTGTTGTGCAAATACCCCAGGTTTATTACTAAACTCACTCCCAGATTGATACATAACCAAGGCACCCAACCCTAAAAAACAAAAAGCTAAAAATATGGTACTTACATAGCCAATATTAAAGTCAAGAATGGCTTGCTTGGTGTCAAATTTTTTATCAACCCCTTTTTGTTTTTCAATGGCCCATAACGAATGCCAAGCAGAAATATCTAAAGGAGCAGGCATCCATCCTAAAAAAGCAATTAAAAAGCCTATTTCTAATGTGCCTTGAGGAAATACTTGTTGAAAGCTGTAAGTTTTTGTTGTGTTAAATATTGCAGCACCTACTGCAATGATAGTGCTAAGGGTTAGGACAATGATAATGATTTTTATCAAATTATCTAACAGCTTGTATTTGCCAATAATTAAGATTCCAAAGGAAATTAATGTAATAA
>DOIV01000058.1:4679-7100 GCA_003511845.1 Flavobacteriaceae bacterium
ACCATAGTTACTGCTGCCTGAATGGTAAACATGGTTGCAAAAGTGAGAATGTAGTAAATAATTAAGACTCCTTTTCCTAATTTTTTATAACCATCAATTAAACTTTCGCCTGTTGCTGTTGCATAACGTGGGCCGTATTGAAAGAATGGATATTTGAAAATGTTCACTAGTAAGACAGCCCATAAAAGGCCAAAACCAAAATCAGCTCCAGCACGAGTAGATTGTACCAGATGTGAAACCCCTATTGCCGCTCCAGCAAAAAGTAAACCAGGTCCGAGTTGTTTAAGCCAATTATTTTTCACGACATAAAATTATATGCTGTGAAATTACTAAAAAAATTATGATTTTGTAGCGTTAATAATTTCAGCTAATAATTTCTTAGCTCTAAGTAACTTTACTTTTATGTTATTTATAGGTTCATTAAGCTCATTAGACATTTCTTTATAGCTCATTTCTTGAAAAAAACGAAGATTTATCATTTCTTGATAATGAGGTTTCAGTTGTTTGATATAAGCTAATAATTGAGCTAAATTCTGCTCAATAATTAATTTATCTGCAGGTGTAGGCTCTGCATCTTCAATCTTGTAAGCTTCAGAATTGTCTTTGTGTAGTGAAACTGTATTCGTTTTCTTTTTTCGTAACTGATCAATAAACAAATTGTTAGCTATTGAAATTAGCCAAGTTTTAAATTCATAATTATCATTAAAAGTATTGAGTTTATCAAAAGCCTTGGCGAAAGTTCTTATGGTTAAATCTTCAGTTTCATTTTCATTATTGGTTTTACTCAAAATAAACCTATAAATGTCTTTCCAAAACATATTTAACAAAAAAGTATAAGAAGTTTCATCGCCTTTCTTTGCTTTGTTGATACTGTCTATTATGTTTTTTGTTTTTTTTACCAAGATTTGGGCTTTACTATTAAGTTATTGATATAAAGTGTGAATTGAATAAAAACTAACATTATATCTAATAATGGTAGCCATAAAAATAATTCTTTTTCATTTAATTTATTAGCAATACTTCCTAAAATCACATACTGAAATAATAGTCGTAATATAATTAAAATAATTATCAGTTGCCATTTAAACGCAAAAGCAAGTAGTATTATTGCTACTACCCAGAATAGAAATTGAGAAAGATAATATAAGCCTAATAATAGTTTATGAAAAGGCTTGTAATGAGTTGCAGTTGTGACATGCCTTCTTTTTTGTTTGTACCAGCTTTTAAAGTCAGTATTGGGTTTTGAAACAGTAAAACTATTTTTACTAAAACAAATGGATGTGTTTTCTTTTGTAGCCATTTGATTGATGAATAAATCGTCATCTCCTGATTGAATATGTTTATGATTTTCTAACCCGTTAGCCTTAATAAATAATTCTTTTTTGTAAGCTAAATTTCTACCCACACCCATATACGGAAACCCTATTGTTGTATAAGAAAAATATTGAGTAGCAGTTAGTAGCGTTTCAAATCTGATCAACTTATTTAATAATGAATTTTTTATTTTTTGATAAGCACCATATCCTAGAACTATAGTTTTATGATTAGAGAAATTTGAAGAAATTTCATCAAGCCAATTTTCGGAGATTGGTTTGCAATCAGCATCTGTAAAAATAAGGTATTCGTTTTTTGCAGCAATTACTCCTTTAGTAATTGCATTTTTCTTATTACCATTATAGGTTGGGGTGTTTTTAATAATAATGACTTTTAGTTGCTGATATTTTTTTTGAAAATTTTCAAGTACAATTTGTGTCTCATCAGTAGATGCGTCATTAACTACAATAACTTCAAAATCTGGATGATTTTGACTTAGGATTTTTTCTAAATTTTGCTTCAAATTTTTTGCTTCATTTTTCGCACAAATAATTACAGAAAGGTGAAACTGTTTTGAAGAAATTGTTCGAGATTTTAAAAAAGAAAATCTACTAAATAGTAAAAAGAAAGAAACCTGAATGACAATAACTAGTGTAAAAACTGCATATAGAATGGTTAGCATCAGCTAAAGGTAAGCTTTATTAATGTTCTGATTCTTTACAAGTATCAAATTGATCAGGTGTTTTACCACAAAAACCACAAGATTCTCCTTCTTTATTCAAAAAAGGGCTCTGACTAGCACAAGTACCTGCAAATTTACCCTCTTTTTTTGCCCAAATCTTAATTGCAATTCCTGCTACAGCAAGACCCAATAAACCTAAAGTTAATAACAGTAATTTCATCTCTCTAATTTTCAACAAAGGTAATTAAATATCAATAGAATAATGTTTTTTTTCTTGTGTTTTACAAACATCAAAACGCTTCTCTTTAAGCTAATTTAAGAATGCTTCTCGTCTACAGTAATACGTGAAAATAGATGACTTTTGAGTGTTATTCCGCGATTTTATAGTAAATGAAATCACAGAAAAAATGTTGTTTGTCTGCATA
>DOIV01000310.1:0-1303 GCA_003511845.1 Flavobacteriaceae bacterium
ACAAAAAAACATGAAGCAAAAAAAATTAAATGTGCTAAAAAAAACACTTCAACAAAAATTTGATCAATGTGATGAAGCAACACTGGTTGTTGGGCAAAGAGATCTTGTAGAAGGTAGGTTTTTATTTATTGCACTAAATGTAAAAACAATTACTGTAAAGTGTTATGCAACAGGAAAAAAATTACATAAACGTTATTGGAATGAACAGACCAAAGCAGAAGCAGATGAGCTTTCAAACCAGTTTAAAGTATCAAGAACTGGGTGGAATATAATGTATTCATTTATAGCTGTAGGAATAATTGTTTTATTCTCTATACTGTATTACGTTATGGAAACTAAAAAACAACATCTCGAATCTTACATGGGTAAAACAGAAGAAGAACAAAAGGATATCCGAAAAAAGCTTAATTCTGGTGATTTGTTAATGACTACCACAGGAGTAGTCTATATAATTGAATCGCTAAATGATACTATTATGAAAGTAACTAAAAGTAATATTTATGTACCAACTTCTGACCTTAGTAAACCAATTAATGAAAATGTTTACTCTAAAAGTTCTTTTGATACAAATACTATCATTGAAATCAATAAAACATCATTTGTAAAATCAGGAATGATAAATAAAAACTTGAATTCTAAACATGGAGGAGCTGTTGTATATCAAATATTAGATAGATAAATTTTATAAATAAAAGCAACTGAACATATCGTTTATAGCTTTAACAATATAAAATGTGATAAAAATATTTTTCAATTTAATTTTCACGCCATTATTTTTTGGAATACTGTTTTTGGTATTTATTGTTTTGATTTCAAG
This sequence comes from Flavobacteriaceae bacterium, assembly GCA_003511845.1. GTDB lineage: Bacteria > Bacteroidota > Bacteroidia > Flavobacteriales > Flavobacteriaceae > Aureibaculum. The sequence continues at coordinate 818 of DOIV01000310.1, forward strand.
TATGGTATTCATTGTTAAGAAAATAAATAAAATATCTAAAGCTTTTAAAAAAGGATATAAAATGGCATTACCTTTAACAGAAAACAAAACTTTACTCAAAAACATTGAGCAACTAAAAGAACCTAATTTTGAAAACAAAGAAAAATCAAAATTTGGCAAAAAGAAAAAAGGAAGTAGCTATCAAGCCATTCGCCAAGAATGGAAAGAAATCATTAATCAAAATCAAAAAAATATTGAGCGTTTATACGAACGTGGCATTATATCAGACTGGGTAGAATGCCGTACCAAAATGGAAAATGATTTTGCTTTTGAAGATGAAATTTACAACTTATTAGCGAATTGGTTAGAACGTGTAGATTGGTCAAATAGCAATGATGTAAAGATTTTGTTCAAGTATATAGCACTGGTTTCTAATGGTGATTATGGGCTAAATGCATTGGTTTTACTAAAATACCATAAACGCATTTTAACAAGTATAAAACAGCT
>DOIV01000310.1:1705-2928 GCA_003511845.1 Flavobacteriaceae bacterium
TTAATCAATCTGTATTTTCACCATACAAGAAATAGTTATAACAAAGGACATCTTAAACAGTTTGATATTGACCGAAAAGAAATAGCACAAATCATCCCTGATTTTATCAAAGCTTTTCCTGAAAACTGTTCTAATTTAACCATGCATATTTTAGAAAATAATACAACGAATTTAATGGAGGTTTGTGCTGATTTATTACATTTTTATATTACGCATCAAATAGAACACAATTATTCATTTACTTCAGAACTGTTTGGAAAATATAAAGAACCAAGCGACCCAATTTATAAAAATGCAGCAATAATTCTAAAAAAAACCGTACAACTATCCAATCTTACAGATGCTCAAGTTGAATATTTAATAGACGAAATTATACTTACACATTTAGACCTAAACTCCTTAGAAAGTCATGAACGAGAAATAAGCAATCATATTGATAATCTAAAAAAGAATGATTTTGAAGAAAAAATAATTCGTAAATACGAAAAAGAACTTACAAACCTTTCCATAAATTTTGAGGATACTTATTCTAAAAATTGGCAAAAAGCTGTTCGCAGAGTTGCCGTTTCTCGCTCTATTTTTAATAGTATAGAACTGTTAGAAAAAACTTTTCCTAATCACCCAAAAACAAAAGTGTTAAGCAACCTTTTAGACGAAACAAAAACCTATAAAAATAGACCCAAACTCTATAATTTCAATCAAAAACCTCAAGTAGTATTTAAAGACTTGCATTTTAAATATTTAGTGATAGAAGAATTGATGTATAACCAACAACTACTATTACCAGGTTTTGATGTTAGATATTTAGCAAAAGAATATGACAAAAGAGAAATAGATGTAGAAGCCGAAGGCTATGAAGTAATACCAGAAGTAAAAAAATATTTTAAAAATTTAGACTTATCACATGAATTACTCGCCAAAGTAACCACATTATATCAAGATAGTGGTTTGGGTGGCGGTTCGGAATTTATCTATCAATTACAACCTTTCTGGGATCCAGGCTGTGGTGATGAAGTGTTTAAAATTACCAATAAAGCCATAGAAGATTTAGACTTACTCCCAAATTTAAAAAAGATTATTGGCCTAGAAAATAGTGAGCCGAGTAAAAAAATGGTAAAAGCCATAAATGATAAAGGGATAACACTTAAAAATGAAGAAAATTATGGAAATAACTAAACAAATAAAAGCATTAAATTTTGAGGATCTAGACGATGATATGTTTG
>DOIV01000188.1 GCA_003511845.1 Flavobacteriaceae bacterium
AACTGGCGGGAGCGGGGGTAATAATAACTTATATATCTATAAAAAAACTAATAAAAAATGGCTATTAGAACTTGTTTTAAGTAATAATTACATAATAGATAAGTTAATTAAAAGGTAATTAATAGTAAACGAGACCATCATTCCGAAATTTCGGGATAAAACCTTTAAAAATCGTATATATAATAGTTGTCTATAAGTCATAAAATTGGCGGAAAAGAATGTTTTTAAAAATTGTAAAAAAAGATTCTTCACTCCACTACGTTTTGTTCTGAATGAAAAAAACATACTACTGACCAAGACCGAATTTACATTCCCCGTTCCTTTTGAATCTGCTCGTAAGCTTTTTGAATTTGTCTGAATTTTTCTTCAGCTCCTTTTTGGTATTCTTCACCTAAGTGCCTTAACTTATCAGGATGGTGTTTTTTTACCAATTTTCTATAGGCTTTTTTAACCTCTGTATTGGTTGCTTTTTTAGTTATCTCTAATATTTTATACGCTGTACTTGAAGTGTAATTATTACTACCATTACTACGGCTAGAAGATGTAGAAAACATGGCTCTAATCGATTCAAAATCACGATTACTGATATACAAATACACAGAAATCTTTTTGATAACCTGTAATTCAACATAACTTACTGCACCATCCGCCTTAGCGATACCAAACAAAAAATGCAATAATTGTAAACGAGAAGCATGCGACATATGCTGTCTAATTTGCACACATACTTGCCGTGTAGAGATTTTCTCTTTCATAATACCATTAAACAATTTAAAGGCATTATCGGCTTTTACTTTACCGTACATTGAAATGAAATTACTGCGTACAAAATCTAATTCTCTTTGATTTACTTTTCCGTCAGATTTTATGACTACAGCAGCAAGAATTAATAAACTAATTTCAAAATCACCTGTAGCTGTTGCTCCTCTTTTTGAATAAGATCCAGATTTTAAATCAGTTTGAGAAAACCCGTCAATAAGACTCCCTAGAGCAAAGCCTAAAATTCCACCGATAGGCCCACCAAAAGACCATCCTAAACTAGCACCAATAAACTTTGCAAAACTTGACATAAATATATAATATTTCTAAGAAAATTCAAATATAATTATATGTATCTTTGTAGCAGAATTTATTTTAAAAAATTTAAAAAATATGTATCCAGAAGAAATAGTAAAACCAATGCGTCAAGAATTAGTAAGTGCAGGGTTTACAGAATTAAAAACTGCCGATGATGTTGATAACATCCTAAAAGAAGGTGGTACAACTTTAATAATGTTAAATTCAGTTTGTGGTTGTGCAGCTGGTACGGCAAGACCAGGTGCAATAGCTTCATTACAATTTGATAAAACACCAACGCATGTTACAACTGTTTTTGCAGGAGTTGATGTTGATGCTGTTGCAAAAGCAAGAGAACACATGATTCCTTTTCCTCCTTCATCACCAGCAGTAGCTTTATTCAAGGATGGTGAGTTGGTACACATGCTAGAGCGTCATCATATTGAAGGTCGATCTGCTGAAATGATTGCAAGCAACTTAACAGCAGCTTACGACGAGTTTTGTTAGTAAGACTCAACTAATCCCGCTGAAGAACGAGATCTCAATATTAAACCCTCCCCTTTGGGGAGGACTTTTTTATAAAATGCAAAAACTATTAGCATATCCTTTATCTATTGTTTTTAATGTATGCTTTTTTTTAGCATTGGTGATTTTCCATCCAATATTATGGATAAGTGATCGCCTTTTTGGAAAGAAGGCTCTTGACCGTAGTGTTACGTTATTGCAATTCTTTTTAATGCGATGCTATAATATTTTAGGCATCCGTTTTACCTTTAATAATAAATATTCTATTGATAATAACCAGCCTATAATTATTGTTGCTAATCATCAAAGTATAGCTGATATTCCTCCTATTATATGGTATTTAAGTAAACTTTATCCTAAATTTATTAGTAAAATTGAATTGGGAAAAGGTATTCCTAGCATTTCTTATAATTTACGTCATGGTGGTGCAGTGTTAATTGATAGAAAAAACCCGAGACAATCGATTAAAGCTTTACTTGATTTTTCTAGACGTATAAATACCACTAAGGGTACTGCTGTAATTTTCCCTGAAGGCACACGTAGTAAAGATGGAACACCTAATATTTTTCAAAAAAGAGGCTTGCAAATCTTATTTAAAAATATGCCTAACGCAATTGTTGTCCCAATTTCTATCAATAATTCTTGGAAAACAGTTCGTTATGGTAAATTCCCCATGGGTTTAGGTGTAAATATTACTTTTGACGTGCATAAACCCATGAAAACTGCTAATTTTACAGATACAGAAACACTAATTGCACACATAGAAACTACCATTAAAAATGGTGTTCATTCTTAAAAAAAATTAATTATGTCATTAAAAAATATAAGACTAGAGGTCATGCAATTTCTAGAAAAAGATATTGATACGCTTATCGAAAAATATCTTATACCTATAGATAAAATATGGCAACCGTCTGATTTTTTACCCGATTCTGAAGGTGAACAATTTTTTGATGAAGTTACAGAAATTCGTGAATTGGCAAAAGAATTACCTTATGATTTTTGGGTGGTTTTGGTAGGCGATATGATTACAGAAGAAGCATTACCAACTTACGAATCTTGGCTTATGGATGTTGAAGGTGTTGACCAAGTTGGAAGAAACCCTTGGGGAAAATGGATCAGACAATGGACATCTGAAGAAAACAGACACGGTGATTTGCTAAACAAATACTTATACCTTTCTGGGAGAGTAAATATGAAGTAGATTGAGAAAACCACACAACATTTAATTGCTGATGGTTTTGATATCGGTACAGGAAGAGATCCGTATAAAAACTTTGTATATACTAGTTTTCAAGAATTGGCTACCTATGTTTCTCATAATAGAGTTGCAAAAATAGCTCGTGAAAAAGGAAATAAGAAATTAGCGAAAATGTGTAAGATTATTGCTGGTGACGAAATGAGACACCATAATGCTTATTCCGAATTTGTAGAACGTATTTTTAAGGTTGACCCAAGCCAAATGATGCTGGCTTTTCAATATATGATGAAACAAAAAATTGTGATGCCAGCATTATTTTTAAGAGAATCTGGTAATAAAATTGGGTTACTGATTTTCGGATTCAGATATTCAATTCCAAAATCATTTATTTGGATTCTGATTGGCATATTCCGCGTTATATTTTTATTTTTTTTCAGCATACTTTTTTGAAATTAGTTTCTTAAAAGACAAAAAAAATCGAATGCTTTGCATTCAATTAGAATATTATTCCGCCGAGATTTTTACGTTTAAATTCATTAATACAAAAAGTAGTATTGGAGCGGAATTTGAGTCGTTCTTAATGGCTTAGAACGGTATGTGTAATATGCGTTACGTGTTTAAGCAACCAATTTAGTAAGATTTC
>DOIV01000329.1:0-143 GCA_003511845.1 Flavobacteriaceae bacterium
GCCATTTCTGGACTCAGCGTATCATTTCTAACTTCATTCAAAATAGCAATAAATTGCTCGTCTTGTTGCCTATAAATATGCTTTAATTCAATAGATATTGCATCACTTTTTTGAAAGGCATGAGCACTAAAAAAGAAAGCATT
>DOIV01000329.1:534-1905 GCA_003511845.1 Flavobacteriaceae bacterium
TGTTGTAAATCGCCAATCATCAATACCTGTACGCCTCCAAATACTTTATTCCTACTTTTATAACGTCTTAACACCTGATCTATTCCATCTAATAAATCTGCACGAACCATACTAATCTCATCAATAATTAGCAAGTCTAATGACCTTATAATATCAATTTTGGTTTTATTGAATTTATACTTAGACTTTTTTTCAACACCTGGAATAATCGGCCTAAAAGGCATTTGAAAAAAAGAATGAATGGTAACACCTTTGGCATTTATTGCGGCGACACCAGTTGGAGCAACAACAACCAATCGTTTTAATGATTCTTTCTTAATTTGATGTAAAAAAGTGGTTTTACCAGTTCCTGCCTTTCCTGTCAAAAAAATATTTCTATCTGTTTTTTCAACGAAATTTAAGGCTAATTCTAGTTCTGGGTTTTTCATTATTTATGTTCTAAAATGTATAACAATTTTGACTAAACTACAAACCTATTTTCCAAATCCCCTTTTCTAAAAAGGCTTCAATAGTTTGTCGATTTGCTTTATTGATTAAATTGGAATGTGAAATTTTATTAATTTTAGAATATTCATTTAATGTAACAATCTTTTTACCTTCAAGATATGCAAGTCTTTTATGATAACTATTTGTAAGAGCTTTACCAACAATTTCTTCCATAATTAATGTTTTTCCGCTTAAATTAAATTCATTAAAAGCATTGTAATATTGTTGTCGGTCGATAAACTTAATGTTTATAGGAACATAATTTTCTCTTATTAAAAAATAATTATTTAGTATTCTACCAATCCTTCCATTACCATCCACAAACGGATGAATGTTTTCAAAAGTTAAATGTAATTTAGCTATTCGTTTAATCATATTATCTTCATTACTAATTTGATAACTGATTAACATTTTTTCCAATTCTTCTTCTATATTTTTCGGATCAATAGCAATATGGTTTCCTACTTTAACCCATTCATTTAAATTTCTAAATCTACCCGCAATTTCATCTCTAATATTTGACAACAGCATTTTATGAAGCAATAAAATCATTTCAAAATCTAATGCACTTTCTTTTGCTTTTGTTTCAATATATGAAACGACCCTTGCTAGATTTTTAGTTTCAAAAAGTTCTCTTTCAGAAATATAGCGATCTAAATCTATTTGTAAAAGTATTTTTTCGGTATCTTCTAATGAAAGTGTGCTGTTTTCAATCGCATTTGAGTTATATACTTGGTCTGAAACTTCTGTCTCACTAATAAGTTTGAGTAATGCTTCTTTATTTTTAGAAACTTTATAATATCGTTCTCTTAATAATTGTATTCTTTTATATACCTGAATGATATTTGCCATACTACAAATATAACTCTATTTTCACGATTATTA
>DOIV01000329.1:2268-2544 GCA_003511845.1 Flavobacteriaceae bacterium
ATTTTCACGATTATTAGTTTGTAACTTAATCTAAAAATTTAGGTTATATTGAAAGTGAAACCTAGACTTGATTATTCCTTTTTATCCTCATCAGTAATATAATACGCACCACCTACAGTCTTATCTGGCGTAAAGGCACGTTTAAACCAAAGCGGTCTACGTTCTCCATTTGGCCCAGGTGCGGGTCCAATGTCATTAAGTTAAGGGGTGAATTATCTTATTTACAGCTTTATACATTAGTTTAAGTGCAATTAATTTTGTATATTTAGCTAGTAA
>DOIV01000352.1:0-5172 GCA_003511845.1 Flavobacteriaceae bacterium
AGTTTTTCATTTTTCGAAATTGACAAAGCCTATGCTGATAAAGTCTTACAAGGTTTTGAACATGCTGAATTTGGTGGTAGAGCTGTAATTGTTGAAATTACTAAGAAACCAAAAGGAGGAAGAAGCCGAAGTGGAAGAGGTGGATTTGGAGGCGGAAGAAAATCTCGTGATAACAACCGCAGTGGCGGCGGAGGGTATAAAGGTAACCGTTCTTCATCAAGAAGTGGTGGTAAAAAAGGCGGATTTGGTGGTTCTAAAAGAAGTAGACGATAAATTTTAGTTATTGAGTTACTAGTTATTTTGATACAATTAAAAAGCTAGTAACTCAACCAAACTACTTCACATATTTAGTTTTCTTCATAAAACTAATTACTACAAGACCTAAAAAGAAAAATATTGCTAATATTAAAACAGAGGTTCTCATTGATTTTGTAAAAGACATTGCCAAACCAAAAGATAATGTTCCAACAACAATGGCTAATTTTTCAGTAACATCATAAAAACTAAAATAGGTTGCATTGTCGTAGGTTTCTTCAGGTATTAATTTAGAATATGTAGAACGTGCCAACGTTTGCGTTGCTCCCAATACCAAGCCTAAAAAACCACCGAGAGTGTAAAAATAAGTATCAACATTTGGGCTTTCTCCTGGCAGCATATATGCAGAAAAACATACCACAATCCATATAACAATTGTTGTTTTCAACGTTTTAATATTTCCGATTTTTTTTGAAATTCTAGCAAAAAGTGTTGCTCCTACAATAGCAACTAACTGTATCAGTAAAATTGTAATTATTAAATTCATAGTGGGTAAACCTAATTCTTCATCACCAAATTTACCAGCCAACACAATAATGGTTTGAATTCCTGCACTAATAAAAAAATAAGACCAAAGAAATATATAAATGGTTGAATGTTGTCTTATTTCTATAAAAACTTTACGTAACTCTTTAAAACCTTTAAAAATATAATCTTTTTCTGGTTTTCGTTTAAACGAATTGTTTGGTAAATGGTAAAATGTATATTGAGCAAAAACCAACCACCATATACCCACCAATACAAAAGAGAGTTGAAAAACCATATTAGGAGGTTTTTCTCCACTTAACAAAGGGTGGTCAATAAAACCATACCAATTAGGAAACATAATCATCGTTAAGATAAAAACAAGTAATATCACTGAACCAATATAACCATGTATAAATCCTCTTGCACTTATTTCGTCGTGTCGGTCAGGATGAGCAATTTCAGTTAGATAGGCATTGTAAAAAACGAGACTCCCCCAAAAACCAATACTTGCCAAGATTGAAAAGGTAATACCAATCCACAGTTTATCTAACCCATCAAAAAAGTACAAAGACATCACAGAGAACGAACCCAATAAGCAAAAGAATTGCATAAAACGTTTTTTATTCCCCATATAATCGGCAATACTAGAAAGCATTGGTGAAATAAAAGCAACCACTAAAAAAGAAACAGAAAGTGTGTATGAATACAAAACGGTATTGTTCCATTGTGTGCCTAAAAAAGTAACTTCTGCATCTTTCCCTCCAGTTACAATTCCGTAATACAACGGAAAAACAGCAGTTGTGATTACTAACGGATATACAGAATTAGCCCAATCGTAAAACGCCCAAGCATTGATTAGTTTTTGATCTCCTTTTTTTAACATTATTATCTTTTGGGTTAGATTCCCACCTTCGTGAGAAAGACATTTTTATTTGAAAACTCAATATAAATATTGTGTAGTTTTATCAATTAAAAAGCCGTTCTTATTAAGAACGGCTTACAATGTACTAATTATTTTTAGACTTTAAATTTAACCTCCTTTGGCATTAATTGTTCAATGCTTGAGCATTGAACTTTTTAGCATGCACTTTTGCCTCTGGTAAGTAGGCTTTTAAATCGGCTATTCTACTTTGATTTGAAGGGTGTGTACTTAAAAATTCTGGTGGTGCACCTGCTGCACCTGCCCTTTGACTCATTCTTACCCAAACTTGAGCAGCTTCTTCACCATTATAACCAGCCATTAGCATAAAAACAAGGCCTAATCTATCAGCTTCTGTTTCATGCGTTCTACTAAATTTTAACATACCTAATTGTGTTCCAACTCCTACAGATTGCAAAAACAGTTGTTGTTTTGCAGGATTTTTTGACACTGCACCAGAAGCCAACATTGCAACTAGACTTGTACCTTGTGCTATAGCACCTTGAGACATTCGTTCTTGACCATGTTTTGCAAAAGCATGAGCAACTTCATGCCCCATTATTGCGGCAATACCATCTACATTTTTTGCAATTGGTAAAATACCTGTATAAAAAACAACTTTACCGCCTGGCATACACCAAGCATTCACGGTTTCATCTTCAATAAGGTTAAATTCCCAACGGTAATTATCTGCCTCCTCTTTCATATTATTAGCTCTCATAAAACGATCTACAGCTTTAGAAATACGTGAACCAACAGTTTTCAATTCAGCTGTTTTAGCGGCATTATCTGATAATTTATTTTGAGCCAAAAAACCAGAATATTGAGCAAATGCAGTTGGTAATATTTGTGCATCACTGACAAAATTTACACGTTTTCTACCAGTTATTGGCACTTTACTACAGCTTACTAAAAACAAAAACACTATAGTTATTGAAATAATTTTCTTCATCATATTAAATTTTTAACTCTTTATTATTTATATTATAAAAGTAAATATACAAAAAATGTTTAAATTCGTCATTATTATCAATTCAAATTTAATGGCAAAAAAAAATATTTTTGAAATACCAAACTCTATCATCCGAACAGGTCAATTATTACAGTTTTTTTCAAGTTCTTTGGCAGCTAATTTTGCAATGAAGCTATTTGCAACACCTCCTAAATTTGAAATTCCTGAACGAGAAAAAATGATGCGTGAGAGTGCTAAAAATGAATTGATAACCGTACCTGAAGTACAAAAACAGGTAATGGTTTATGAATATGGCTATTCTAAAATCAAAGTATTATTGGCTCATGGATGGGCTGGAAGAGGTACGCAACTTTATGAAATTGCAGATAAATTATTAGAAAACGGAATGATGGTCATTAGTTTTGACGCTCCAGCACACGGCTTGTCAAAAGGCAAAACAGCTAATTTTCCTGAATATATTGCTACACTAAAACATCTCAACGAAAAATACGGCCCTTTTGAAGCTGCTATTGGGCATTCATTTGGTGGTATTAATTTATTAAATGTATTGTCAAAAGCTCCATTTGTCAATAAATTAATTGTTATTGGTATTGAAGGTTCTAATGATAAAATTGTTGATCTTTTCATCCAAAAATTACAATTAAAGCCTAAAGTTGCTCTGTTGATGAAAAAACAAATGGAAACAAAATTTAAAATCAAAACAGCTTCAACATCTGCTATAGAAACAGCTAAAAAAGTAATGATTCCAACTTTAGTCATACATGATACTGAAGATTATGATGTGGATGTAAGTACAGCCTATAAAGTTCGACAAAGTTTAAAAAACGGACTTTTATTAATTACTAACGGATTAGGTCATCGTAGAATATTAAGAGATCATACTACAATCCATAAGATGATTGATTTTATTAAAATTTAAGTTATGAAACAATTACTTGCATTTTTCACATTAACACTCATTCTTAGTTGTACTAGTAATGCACAAAAAACAAATACTAAAAATAAAATGATAAAAAAAACAGTTAAAATAATAAAAACAGATACTGAATGGAAATTAGCATTAAGTGATCAAGAATATTATGTATTGCGTGAAAAAGGAACTGATAGAGCCAGCAATGATGGTTATACGCAACATTTTGAAAAAGGAACTTATATTTGTAGAGCTTGTAATGCTCAATTATTTGAATCTAACAGTAAATTTGAATCGCATTGTGGCTGGCCTTCTTTTGATGATGCTATAAAAGGAACGATAGATTTTACCAAAGATACTACTGCCGGAATGATTAGAACTGAAATTACTTGTACCAAATGCGACAGCCATTTAGGGCATATTTTTGATGATGGTCCTAAAGAAACTACTGGCAAACGTTACTGTGTAAATACCAGCTCTATTAAGTTTGTAAAAACAGAATAATAGACTAACAAAAAAAACCTCATTTGATTTACTCATTATAAAATGTTATTTTCGCTTTTATCTTTTCAAAAATTAGATAGAATCTATCAATTAAACTAACTAACAATAAATGAGTATTTTAAACAACCTAAACAAACTAATTATTACCATTGTGTTTTTGTCGTTATTGGCAGTCACCTCTTTTTTTGCCTGGAATTATTTCAAACAAGACACAACAAAAGTGCTGGTTATTGGTGCTGGTTCAAAAAAAGGGGAAGCTTATAAATTTGCTCAAGCCATAGCTGAAGTTACTACTAAGCATTTTCCTGAAGTACATATTACCATACGAGAAACAGCAGGATCAAAAGAAAATATGGAATTGCTCGAATCTGGTCAAATAGATTTGGCAACCGTACAAGCTGATATTCCTGCAGTGCCTTCTGCTCGAATTATTTCTAATCTATATCCTGATATGTTTCAGCTTATTGTTAGAAAAGATGCCAATATCAATTCATTTCATGACTTAAAAGGAAAGAAAATGGCCTTACCGAGTAAAGGTGGTGGACAATGGGTTTCTTTTTGGTTTACCGCCAATCATTATGGTATTTATGAAAGTGATATTGAAAATATAGCACTTTCGTCTTCAGCGGCTGTAGATGCTATTATTAACGGAGAAATAGATGCTATTTTTAAAGTGCGAGCACCAAGAAATCAAACCATATCAAACATTATTAATAGTTGCCCTTCAAAATTGATCCCTATAAATCAGGCAGCAGCAATGAAACTAAAACAACCTTCTTTAGATATTGGTGAAATACCAGCTGGAGCCTATAATGGAAGCCCTTTAATTCCTGAGAAAAACCTAGCAACTATAGCAGTTAACAGATTACTTATTGCTCATAAAAATGCAGATAAAGATGCTGTAAAAATGATTACCCAAATACTTTTTGAAAGACGTTTAGAATTGTTAAAAACTACTTCTTTAGCAGGTTTTATTTCACAACCTGATTGGGGAGCGGGGACATTTATTCCGCTTCACGAAGGTGCTCAATCATTTTACAATAGAGAGAATCCTTCTTTTTTTGTTCAAAATGCAGATTTTGT
>DOIV01000352.1:5565-10590 GCA_003511845.1 Flavobacteriaceae bacterium
AAAAAAATATCTGGTAATAAAAAGAATCTCGCTGACAAACACACCAAAGAATTAGTTACTATAATGGATGGTATTAATGAAAAAAAAGACATCAACTCTCCCTTTTTAAATAAACAAAAGAGTGTATTGCAAACCATGCTTTCTGAAGTAATTACTGAGCTTGACAAAGATCAAATGACTGCTGAAGGATTTCAATTCTTTTCATTTACATGGGATAAGGCCAATGACTTAATTAAGGATAAAGAAAAAGAATTGAATTAAAACAGTACAGTTATATAATGTTAAGAAAAATATTTTCAATTCAATATTATTACCTCGTTGCCATTATCCTTTTCATTTCATGTGTAAAAACAAAACACTCTCCAGAAACACAAGAAGATTTTTGTTCAAATATTCATAGAAATGATAGCATAAGTCTTTCCAATGAATTGAAAGACATTTCAGAGTTGATGAAAACCAAAACTGGAGTTTACATTTTAGAAGATGGTGGTGGTGCTTTAGTTACTCGTGCATGGCTAACAGCATATGCTGAAAAAACTATTGACATTCAATATTTTATTTTTTCAACTGACAATGTTGGACTCATTGCATGCGATTATTTGGTTAGAGCTGCAAATAGGGGTGTTAAAATTCGAATTCTAGTTGATGATATTATGGTAGATGCTGACCTAGAAGATATTTTAATATTAGACTCACATAAAAACATTACAATCAAAGTTTACAATACGGGTGTTAATTTAGGAAAGAATATTTTTAGCAAGGCTAAGAAATTTGCCACTGATTTCAGAGGTGCAAATCAAAGAATGCATAATAAAACATTTATAGTTGACAATAAAATAACCATCACTGGTGGTAGAAATATTGCCGATGAATATTTTGATTATGACCATGAATACAACTTTAGAGATAGAGATGTTTTATTGTTAGGTAAGGTAACTGAAAGTGTTGAGAAATCATTTGTTCAATTTTGGGAAAACCCATTAAGCATCCCTATTAGAAATTTATCAGAAAAGTTACCTGAAAATTTAAATGATCCTAATCGATTTGATAAATTACATCAGTACGCTTGTAATCCTGAAAATTTTTGGCCACAAATCAGAAATAAAATTGAGAACTTACCCAATGCTTTTAAGGCTATAAAAAATTCAGATGCATTAGTTTGGACAGATAACGTCTCCTTTATTTCAGATGCTCCTGGTAAAAATGATGGCTTATCTGGTTTGAGCGGTGGTGGTTACACCACAGATGCATTGATAGACCTAGTCAATAATGCAAAAACTTCTATTGACATACAAACCCCATATTTAATTACTACTGAGTTAAGTCGAAATCTTTTTAGAGCTGCTGTACAACGCGGAGTAAAAATTAGAATATTGACCAATAGCCTTGCCTCAACTGATAATTTAGAAGCTTTTAGTGGCTACCAACGTGATCGCAAAAAACTACTAAAAACTGGAGTAGCAATCTACGAATTCAGACCAGATGCAGCTGAACGTTATAAGGTAATGACTGGTGAACTACAAGATTCTTTAAAGTTTAAACCAATTTTCGGATTTCATGCTAAATCTATGGTAGTTGATAAACAAATTACAGTTATTGGCACATTTAACTTAGATCCAAGGAGTGCAAATTTGAACACCGAATGTTTGGCAATTATTGATAATAAAAAAGTAGCTAGAAATGTTCTTAAAGGCATGGAAAAAGAATTTAAACCAGAAAACTCTTGGCAAACCACATTGAGCTCAAATCCTGATAATAAGGTGAAAATCAGTAAGCAAATCAAATCATGGACAAGGAAAATTGTACCAAAAGGGATATTATAATTACTATATTTTTTTGAAATCTGTTAAAACAAGGATATTCATAATATTACCTTATATTTGCCGACTTATAAAAACGCTATGACATTTAAAGATTTAGGCATTATTGAGCCGATATTAAAAGCCTTATCCGAAAAAGGCTATACACACCCAACACCCATTCAAGAACAATCTATTCCAATTTTATTACGGAATAAAGATTTAATGGGTTGTGCACAAACAGGTACAGGTAAAACCGCAGCTTTTGCAATTCCAATAATACAACATATCGCTAATTCTCAAAAAAATAACCGCAACAATAAAATAAAAGCATTAATTGTAACTCCAACTCGTGAGCTTGCTATTCAAATTGCTGATAATTTTACCATTTACGGAAAACATACTGGCATCAGAAATACTGTTATTTTCGGTGGTGTTAAACAAGGCAAACAAACACAAGCCTTACAAAGAGGTGTTGACATTCTTGTTGCTACCCCAGGTAGGCTGTTAGATTTAATGCAACAAGGCTATATCAACTTAGGTTCTATTGAATATTTTGTATTAGATGAAGCTGATCAGATGCTAGACATGGGTTTTATTCATGATATTAAAAAAATTCTTGCAAAATTACCTTCAAAACGTCAATCGCTTTTCTTTTCTGCAACCATGCCATCATCAATAGTAGAATTGTCGCGTAAAATATTAGGTGATTTTGATACTGTTACTGTAAAACCAGAACAAGCCACTGCAGAAAAAGTTGAACAAGCTGTTTACTTTGTAAGTAAAAAAGCGAAAATAAAATTATTAGTTTACATTTTAGAAACTCAAAACATTAAATCTACGTTGGTATTTTCTCGCACCAAACATGGTGCAAATAAAATTGTAAAACTCTTAGATAGAGATGGTATTAAAGCTGCAGCCATTCACGGTAATAAATCACAAACAGCAAGGCAAAAAGCATTAGAAAACTTTAAAAAAGGTATCATTACTGTTTTAGTAGCTACTGATATTGCTGCTCGAGGAATTGACATTGATGAATTGGCTCTTGTTGTAAATTATGACCTACCTAACATCCCAGAAACTTATGTTCATAGAATTGGCAGAACTGGTCGTGCAAAAGCTAGTGGAATTGCTATATCTTTTTGCAACCAAGAAGAAAGAGCTTATTTACGTGACATTCAAAAACTGATCAATCAAAAAATTCCTGTGATTACTGAACATCCATTTATTAATGTACACGATGATAGTTCTGAAGAAAGTTCTAGTCAAAATAATAGAAATCGCTCACGTTCTGGTAACTCTTCAAATAGAAATAAAAACAGAAATCGCAACCAAAAAAATCGTAGAAATTCAAATTCTAGAGATCGAAAATAAAAAGCGTATTTTTATAAAATGAACAAAACATCATTATATATTGTACTTATGATTTTCTCATTATTTAAAACAAAAACTGTTTCTGCACAAGATTGGGCAAACCTTAATCGGTTTGAAAAAGAAAATACTGAATTAGCTGCACCGCTTGAAAATGAAAATCGTATCGTTTTTATGGGGAATTCAATTACAGAAGCTTGGGCAACATATGATTCTCTTTTCTTTAAAGAAAATCCGTATATAAATAGAGGTATTAGTGGTCAAACCACACCACAAATGTTACTAAGGTTTAAGGCTGATGTTATCGATTTAAAACCTAAAGTAGTTGTTCTGCTTGCTGGCACTAATGATTTGGCTGAAAATACTGGCCCAACAAGCTTTGAAGCCATCATGAATAATATTATTTCAATGGTTCAATTGGCAAAAGTCAATAACATTAAAGTGATTCTAGCTTCTGTGCTGCCTGCTTATGATTATCCTTGGAAAACAGGCTTAAATCCCAATAAAAAAATTCCTGAATTAAATAAACGCATTAAAAAATATGCTGATGAAAATACTATTATCTATTTAGATTATTTTTCAGCAATGGTAGATGATAAAAATGGATTGATTGATGATTACACCCGTGATGGAGTACATCCTAACAAAAAAGGATACGATATTATGAAACCTTTGGTACAAGATGCAATTACAAAAACGTTAAAAAATTAAGTTTTTAATGTCATTTGCAGGTTAAGAAATGTCATTCATCGAAAACAGGCTTCCATTTCTAAATTGTTCCTTAAATTTATTCTCAAAATAAAAGTATGAAAACTCGTTACAATTCTATCTTTGCACTAGTCGTTATTAGTTTATTAACTATAAGTTCTTGTAAAACGGAAGAAAAAACAAAAAAAACAGCCATCTCTAAAGATCTTTTAAAAGAAAATATTATACCTAAACCCGTTTCTTTAACAGCTACAGGTAGTTCTTTTGAATTGAATACTAAAAGTGAAATTCACTATCAGAATGATGATTTAAAACCAATAGCTGAATATCTTTCAGAATTATTACAACCAGCTACAGGTTTTAAACTCCCTGTAAAAGTTATGAGTTCTATGCCCTCTACAAATCATATATATTTATCCTTATCGGATAGTATTCAAAATAAAGAAGGCTATCAATTAACGATTAAAGAAAATGGTATAGACTTAAAAGCAAAAAAAACTGCAGGTCTATTTTATGGTATTCAAACTTTACGCCAATTACTTCCTGCCAACATAGAGCTTAAAGAACCTCAAAAGAATACTTGGTTGATTGCTAGTGGAACTATTATAGATGAACCATCTTATAGTTACCGTGGTGCAATGTTGGATGTAGCTCGCCATTTTATTGGTGTTAATGATGTTAAAAGATACATTGATTTATTATCTTTTTATAAAATAAACACCTTGCACATACATCTATCTGACGATCAAGGTTGGAGAATCGAAATTAAATCATGGCCAAATTTAACCACACATGGTGGTAGCACAGAAGTTGGTGGCGGTGAAAGTGGATTTTTCACACAAGAACAATACAAAGAGCTGGTTAAATATGCTCAAGATCGCTTCATCACAATTGTCCCTGAAATTGATATGCCTGGACACACCAATGCAGCATTGTCATCTTATCCAGAATTGAATTGTAACGGGAAAGCTACAAAACCATATACAGGTACAAGAGTAGGTTTCAGCTCTTTCTGTACTGATAAAGAAATAACTTATAAATTTATTGATGATGTGATTAGAGAATTGGCAGCAATGACTCCAGGTGAATACATTCATATTGGTGGTGATGAATCTCATGCTACTCCAATAAAAGAGTATATTAAATT
>DOIV01000183.1:0-1497 GCA_003511845.1 Flavobacteriaceae bacterium
ACAGGTACAGTCATAGCGACGTCTCCCATGGCTGAGAGACGAATGACAATAATATGCTTAGAAGACACGAATTTCACGAATTTTCACGAATTATTTTGTGTAAAGTTACCTCTAAAGACACGAATTTCACTAATTAGCACTAATTAGTTTGTGAATGTGATGGAATATTTTAAAAACACACCCCTAACCCCTCTCAAGAGGGGAATAAATAAACTTCATTCTACTGACTTCCAACTTCAAAATCTAACTATTCACAATCTTTTCTTGATGCTGGATAGATTCTTGATGAATGGCTTTGAATACTTTTTCAATAAAACTTTGACTTAAGCCTTTTTCAGCCCCTTCATCAATCATTCCTTGAATGACTTCTTGCCAACGAGAACGTTGTAAAATGGCTACATTTCCCTCTTTCTTCACTTTACCAATGTTTTCTACAACTTCCATACGTTCTTCAAAAAGTTCTAGTAATTGTTTGTCCAAGCTATTAATCTCTTGACGTAAACCTGTCAATTTTTTAAGTGAATCTTTTTCTTCAACTCTATCTTTACGTACGCGTAAATCTTCTGTGATTTCTTCCAATCTACTTGGTGTAATTTGTTGTGCAGCATCACTCCAAGCGTTATCAGGGTCAAAATGTGTTTCAATCATCAAGCCTTCAAATTTCAAGTCTAAAGCGGTTTGACAAACATCAAAAATACCATCACGCTCACCACAAATATGTGATGGATCACAAATAATTGGCAGGGTTGGGTACTTTTCTTTTAAGTCAATCGGAATCTGCCATTGCGGATTGTTTCTGTATTTCGTCTTTTTGTACGATGAAAACCCTCTATGTATTGCTCCCAAGTTTTTAACTCCAGCTTTATGAAAACGCTCAATTGCTCCCATCCATAAGGCTAAATCTGGATTTATTGGATTTTTTACCAATACAATTTTGTCAGTACCTTGAATGGCATCAGCAATTTCTTGTACAGTAAACGGGTTTACCGTAGTTCTAGCACCAATCCAAAGGATATCAATACCGAACTCTAAAGCCAACTTTGCATGTTGTGCTGTTGCAATTTCAACGGTGGTCAACATTCCTGTTTCTTCTTTTACCTTGGCAAGCCACGGTAAAGCTTTTGCTCCGTTTCCTTCAAAATTACCTGGACGCGTTCTAGGCTTCCAAATACCAGCTCTAAAAACTGTAGCATCTGTTTCTTTTAATTGATGTGCAATTTTTAACACTTGCTCTTCAGTTTCTGCACTACATGGACCTGCAATTACAAGCGGATGTGCTAATTCCATCCCTTTTAACCATGTTGAAAAATTTGTTGACTCCATAATTGTTTTAAATTGTATAAAATACTTATTCGTATTTTATAAGTTATTTATTTTTGTTATTTTATTGATAGTTAGATGATTAATCATTTAATAATACCGTCTAGTATGTTTTTTATTCGGTTTGTATTGTGCATTATTTCATAAACTTCCTCATTTGACTCCTTTTCTATCAGG
>DOIV01000183.1:1834-6127 GCA_003511845.1 Flavobacteriaceae bacterium
TTTTGTATGAAAATAGGTGTCCATGTTTCAGGATTACTCTTTGCTAATCGTACCGTTGATTCAAATCCACTACCTGCCATATCAAAAATTCTTTTTTCGTCAGGTTCAATTTCTAATACTGTTTTTCCTAGCATAAAAGCACTAATGTGTGATAAATGCGATACGTAAGCAATATGCTTATCATGTTGTTCTGCTGAATCCATAAAGACCTTTCGCATTTTAATATCTTCAAATAGTGCTACAACACGGCTTATCATTTTTTTACTACTCAATTTTTGCTCGCAAATTATAGTTACTTTATTGGTAAATAAGTTATAAATGGCGGCTTCTGGTCCAGAAAATTCAGTACCAGAAATAGGATGAACCGCAACAAAATTTTTCCTTTTCGGATGATTTTTAACGGCCTTACAAACTTCATTTTTTGTAGAACCTACATCAAAAACTAAGGTGTTTTCTTTAATTAAATCTAACACTTGAATGGTTAATTCTGGAATTATATTTACTGGAACCGCAATAATAACAACATCAACCTCTTTTACAATATTTAGCGTAGCTTTTTCGTAAATAATACCTAAATCTAATGCTTTTTGCAAATGTTCAGCATTATTGTCAACACCATAAATTGTTGCCCAAGAAATCTTTTTTAACTCTAATGCTAATGAACCTCCTATAAGCCCTAATCCGATTACTGCAATCTTTTTCATTCGTTTTTATCTTTTAAAATACGATGTAAAACTTCATTTAAAACATCTTCAGTCACACATAGTGAAATTCGAATATAACCCTTGCCATTACTCCCAAAAATAGTTCCAGGAGCTAAGAAAACAGCATAATCATATAATAGTTCATCTGCAACTTGCTCCGCATCCTTACTTAAAGGCAGTTTCGCCCACACAAATAAGCCAGAAGCATCGGTATCATAAGTACAATCTAGCCTTTCAGCTATTTTCCAAGCTATATTCCTACGTTTTGTATATATCGTATTTAGGTTATTAAACCAACTGTCGTCTGTTTGTAGAGCCGCAATTGCACCTTGTTGAATGCCGTAAAACATACCAGAATCCATATTGCTTTTTACTTGTAAAACAGTTTTAATATGTTCTGCTGAGCCTAAGAGCATACCAACTCTCCAACCTGCCATATTAAAGGTTTTACTCAAAGAATTCAATTCTAAAGCAACCTCTTTTGCTCCTTTTATGTTTAAAATACTTAACGGATTGTCATTCAAAATAAAACTATACGGATTGTCATTAATCAATAGTATATCATGCTTTTTTGCAAAAGCAATCAAGTCTTCAAACAATGCTTTTGTACCGTTTTTACCTGTGGGCATGTGTGGATAATTGATCCACATCAATTTTACTTTAGACAAATCAAATTTTGATAAATACTCTAAATCTGGAAACCAATCATTTTCATCATTTAAATCATAAAACACTGGTGTTGCCTCTAATAAGTTGGTCACTGATGTATAGGTTGGATACCCAGGATTCGGAATCAAAACTTCATCGCCAGCATTTAAAAAAGCCATAGAAATGTGCATAATTCCTTCTTTTGATCCCATTAATGGTAAAATTTCATTTTCAGGGTTCAACTCAACATCAAAATGCCGCAAGTAAAAGTTAGTTATGGCATCTCTTAACTCTGGTAAACCTTGATAACTCTGGTAACCGTGAATGTGATTTTTTTCTATAGTTGCAACCATAGCTCTACTTACAGAAAGTGGCGGGTCTAAATCTGGACTCCCGATACCAATATTGATAATAGGCTTGCCTTTAGCTTTAAGCTGGCGGACTTCCCTCAACTTTCTAGAGAAATAGTACTCTTGTACCTCTTTTAATCTGTTCGATTTAGTGATCATATTTCCGTTTACTTTGTTGGTATTTTCCTAGTATTTTTAAATAACTAACCTTAGTTTCTATTTGACTAATCGCTTCTTTAAAAAGTTGCTCATCATCAAAAACAATGTCTGCAAAAAAAGCATAATTCCAAGGTTTATCAATGATTGGCAACGATTGAATTTTAGACAAATTCATATTAAACCCAGAAAAAACAGCCAATACATCTGACAGGTTTCCTGTTTCATGCTTGGTAATGAACTTTATGGATGCTTTATTAATCGTTTTAGACTTTTCTATCTCTCCGTTTTTCTTTTTTAAGATGAAAAATCGTGTGTAATTCTCTTTTCTTGTTTGTATTTTATTTTCAATAATGGATAAATTGTAAATTTCAGCAGCTTTTTTACTTGCTATGGCTGCAATACCTTTTAGTTGCTTGTTTTGTATCTGCTGTGCGACCTCAGCCGTATCAGTCTCTTCTACCAATTTTATGTGAGGATGCTGTCTAAAAAACTTTCTACATTGTAAAATTGCCATCGGATGCGACCAAACCTCTTTAATATCGCTTAATGCTTGTCCTTCTAATGCCATTAAATGATGATGGATAGGTAAATGTACTTCTCCTTGAATTTTTAAATCGAACTCATCAATCAAAGCATAATTTGGTAAAATAGAGCCTGCTAATGAATTTTCAATAGCCATAACAGCACCATCAACAGTATTGTTATTGATTAATTCTGGTATTTCAACAAAAGACAAGCATTCTTTCAAAATCACATCTTCGCCAAAGTATTGATTGGCAACAATATGATGGAAGGATCCTAAAATTCCTTGAATTGCTATTTTTTGTTGTTTACTCATAAAAAAAGTCCCGATTTCTCGAGACTTTATATGTTTTAATTATTTCTTTATCTAAATAATACCTACAAAGCTTCGTTTCTTTTATAAAAATAAAAGAAATAAAAATAAGCTTTCCAAGTGTTTGTTAATTGCATTACTGTGTAATTAGTTGACAAATCTAAACTTTAATGTTTAAAAAACAAATTTTTTTAATGATTTGCTCTCTTTTTTGTTAATAATGATGTTTTAAACTTCCAAAATTGTATTTTTATTAAAGAATTACATGGCTAGTTGATAAAACACAATAGATAGTTTATTAAATCCTACTCTGATAGGTATATAAATCATAATACCTGCCTTTTTTAGCTATCAGTTCATCATGTTTACCTCGTTCTACTATATTCCCTTCTTCTATCACTAAAATTTGATCAGCTTTTTGAATGGTACTTAACCTATGTGCAATTACAAAAGTGGTTCTGTCTTGCATTAAAATACCCAAACTTTTTTGAATATAAGATTCACTTTCGTTATCTAAATTAGATGTAGCTTCATCTAAAATAATAATTTTTGGATCGGCCAATAAAGCCCTAGCAATTGAGATTCGTTGTCGTTGCCCGCCAGAGAGCTTGACTCCTCTTTCTCCAATAACAGTATCCAATCCTTTTTCAAATCGATCTGTAAATTCATTGACATAGGCTCCTTTTACCGCTTCTACTAATTCATTTTCTGTAGCATTTGGTCTGGGAAATAAAATATTTTCTCTGATGGTACCTTCGTATAAAAAATCATCTTGTAATACCACCGCAAGGTTTTTTCTAAAACTACTTAAATTCACAGTTGCTAAATCTATCCCGTCAAGGGTAACCTTACCTTCTGTAGGATTTAAAAAAGTAGCCGCTAACCCTGCGATGGTCGATTTTCCTGAACCTGACGAACCTACTAATGCTGTAACGCTACCTGATGGTGCTTGAAATGAAATATGATGCAACACCTCTTTACTTTCTTCATAACTAAAAGAGACATCATCAAAAACCATATCTCCCTTAATTTTATCTAAGAAAACTGTACGCGTTGTTGGATCATCTTCTTCTTGCATTTGCATTAATTCTTGTGTTCTATCTAAACCAGCCATAGCTTCGGTCAATTGACTTCCTATATTACTCATTTGAACTATCGGTGCAATTAAAAAGCCTAAAAACAATGTAAATGACACAAACTCTCCATAAGTCATCGTATTTTGCATGATAAAATAACCACCAATACCCATAATTCCTGCTGAAGCTAATCCTAATAAAAATGTGGAAGAGCTTGTCATTAAAGCAGTAGCTGTTAAACTTTTCTTTACATTTAAAAACAATTTCTCAACACCTTTTTCAAAAGTTTTACTTTCTTGTGCTTCTGCATTAAACCCTTTAATTACACGTACTCCATTCAATGTTTCAGTCAACCTACCTGTAACCTCAGCATTTATCACTCCTCTTTTTCTAAAAATTGGACGAATATACCCGAATGCTTTTAAAGCAATTACAGCAAAAATAATGACTGGCACTAATACAAATGCTGTCATAATTGCATTTATTTTTATTAAAATTACTAATGAAATAATTGCTGTAAT
>DOIV01000275.1:0-449 GCA_003511845.1 Flavobacteriaceae bacterium
GCAAAACAATCTACTTTCAGTTTTTCTAGTCGTTTAGCAACTTTACTGGCACTGGTGCCATATCCGAAAGCTTTTACAACTGCTAAAATTTTAGTTTCTTTTTTAAGTGTAGATTTTAAGTATTCGAAATTATGTTGCAATGCATTTAAATCAATTTCTAAAACTGTTTCTTGAACTTCAGACATCTATTTTTCTTTAGAGGGAATTTCTTCAACGTCTTTAACTTCCAATTTGCTCACTTTTTCTTGCAATATTTCTTTGTAGTATGCAGCTCTACTTAAAGGTTCGTACTCTTCTGTTTCTCCTAAAAGCACTACGTTATCATTCTTAACTTTTCTATGACTGTAATGAGCTAAATTCCCTGTTTTTGTACATACTGCATGTACTTTGGTAACATACTCAGCTGTAGCCATTAATCCTGGCATGGGACCAAACGGATTGCCTTTAAA
>DOIV01000275.1:859-3647 GCA_003511845.1 Flavobacteriaceae bacterium
TCATCAATACCAACCACATCTACATCATTGGCTAAAAGTCTAATATTTGCAGCAGCAGGAACAGGAGTAGATCGAATTTTATTGGCATCATGAGAAACTACATCATCTTCGTCATAACGTGTGTCAATTGCTGGCTTAAAAATCTCTACTTTTTGCTTTGCAAACTGAGCCCTTTTAAGTCTTCTAATCAATTCCTCTGTTTTACCAGAAAACATAGAACCGCAAATTACTTCTATCCAACCAAATTGTTCTGCCTGATTTACTGTATTTTCAAGAAACATTTTGTAATTTTCAGCGTTGAAAGGTTAGTACTTATTTTATTTAATCTTTGATGGAAACAAATTTATTAAAAATAGTGTTCCAACTCTAATTTAAAGTATCTATTTATGCACAAAAAAATTGAAGCCGAGCTAGTAAGTCTAGCTCATAGCATTTTACAAATGAAAAATAATAGTGAAGTCTTGCCTTTAAAAGAAAAGGCTAGGTTACTTTATGAAAAACTGTCTGTACTCACTTTTGTAGATAATTATGTTACTTCTACACCTAACATACAACAGCCTAATGAAGAATCAATTAAAGTTGAAGAAACTAAATTTGACAATAAAGAGGTTGTAAAACCCGTATCGGAAGTTGAAAAAATTAAGAATATCCCTAAACCAATAGTTAAACCTATTCAAAAACAGTCTATAAAAACAAAAGAAGAAACTATTTTTGAACCAACATTTGATAAGGTTAAAATTGACATTGGCAGCCTAAAACCAAATCAAATTAGTCAAAAAGAAGAATTTAGAGATGCCATCTCAGCAGACAAAACTTCAACACTTTTTGATGATGATAACATCAATGAAAAGAAAACTTTAAACGATAAAATGTTTAGTAGTACTATTCAGATAGGTTTGAATGATAGAATTGCCTTCGTTAAACATTTATTTAATTTTAGTCAAGCTGATTTTAACAGAATATTATCTCAACTCAATACTTTAAAATCAGAAAAAGAAGCCAAAAATTTTATATACAATCAAGTAAAACCTGATTATGATTGGACAGGAAAAGAAGAGTACGAAGAACGATTAATTACCTTAATTGAAAGAAAATTTTCATAATTTATAATAATATATGAAAGCTACAGAATTTAATAATTTATTTGATACAGTAATTTCAAAATATCATAAACTTGATACTGTTGATCAACCTTTTACTAATCCTCATAATAAAACTGATTTAATAAATCATTTGTTGTATCGTAAATCATGGATAGATACGGTACAGTGGCATTATGAAGATATTATCCGTTTGCCAGATATTAATCCAGTTGAGGCATTAACTTTAAAGCGTAAAATTGATGCTTCAAACCAAGATAGAACCGATATGGTTGAATATATAGACAGTTATTATTTAAATACATTTAAAGATGTAACTATTCAGCCTGGTGCAAAAATAAATACTGAGAGTCCAGCTTGGGCAATTGACCGGTTGTCTATTTTAGCTCTAAAAATTTATCATATGCGAGAAGAAGCAACTCGAGAGACAGCTTCTGAAGAGCATCGAGCTAATTGTCAATCAAAACTAGCTGTTTTATTAGAGCAACGTTCTGACTTGTCTTCTGCTATAGATGATTTGCTAGGTGATATTTCTCAGGGTAAAAAATACATGAAAGTATACAAACAAATGAAAATGTATAATGATGATGAATTGAATCCGATGCTTTATAAAAAGAAATAGGCATTTATGTTTAAACTAAGGTGTCTCTTAAAAACACTAAGTGTTTCTCTTTTAATTTTCATGGTTGGATGTAAATCTACTTATGAAATAAAACCGTTTTCTAAAGACACCATTCCTTTAAAACCAAACTATCAAAACAAAAGTAGTTGGGTGGTCTTACCATCTGATACTACTAAATTAGAAGCAGATGTATTTTATATTTATCCAACTTTAGCGACTAGTGATAAAGATTTACGTTGGAATATTCCTATTACAGATAGCATCCAAAATGCTAAAATTATAAATACTGCTGTTCGTTTTCAGGCTTCAGCTTGGGAAACTTCTGGTAAAATGTATATTCCTATCTATCGTCAAGCACATTTACGTGCTTACTTTAAGTTTGAAAAAGGAGGTAAAGAAGCTTTAACTCTAGCCTATACTGATGTGAAATCTGCATTCGAATATTATTTAAAGCATTACAATCATGGTAGGCCTATCATTTTAGCTAGTCATAGTCAAGGTTCAACTCACACGGGTTTATTATTAAAAGATTTTTTTGATGATAAGCCTTTACAGAAACAGTTAGTTGCAGCATATATTCCTGGAATCGGATTCAAAAAAGATGAATTTAAAACTATCAAATTAATGACCGAACCTAATGAAACTGGTGGTTTTGTGTCTTGGAATACCTATAAAAGGAATCATTTACCTAAAAGCTACGAAAAATGGTATAAAGGTAAAGTTGCTACAAATCCAATTACTTGGGATGCTACCATACATACAAAAAAAGAAGATCATAAAGGATTCTTATACAGTAATGGTAAACTCTATAAAAATGCCTTAAAAATTGAAGTGATTGATGGAATAATATGGACAACTTTACCAAAATTTCCTCACAGACTATTTGCCTTGTTTAAAAAAAATTATCATGTAGGAGACATTAATTTATTTTGGACAAACATTCAACAAAATTCAGAATTGAGAGTTAAAAGTTGGCTAGAAAAACATAAAAATTAACTAAGTACATGACAAAAAATGAAAGATATCAGTACGGGTTTGATTTTCAGAGTTTAACAATACGCGCGCT
>DOIV01000086.1:0-2911 GCA_003511845.1 Flavobacteriaceae bacterium
ACTATTCGCTTCATAAGCTTGCTTAAGATAGATGGGTAAATTTACTGTGAATTCTTTTCTTGGCACAGAAGTATGTGCCTCTATAGACTCTATAAGACCATAATTTAAATGCCTACCATGTAACATATAAAAATAAGAGAGCAAAGGTTCTATTTCACTAGCAATAACGAATCTATCACTTGCTTTTATGGTTTCCTCTAATTTATGACTTAATTCTCTTAATTTCTTTAAAGGATACAATCTAGTATCTAATCCATAATTTTTTGATTGATGTAATTGTTGCATCAAACTGTTTCCCTCTTCATTCAATTGAATAGAATCATTAATCCAGATGGTAGAATAATTTATACTTTTATAAAAATCTTGAATCCAATGTAAACTATCTAATTTAATATCGTGAATCGGAGATACTATTTTTGAGTTACGATTAGAACTAAAGTACTGATTAAAATCAGTTTTATAATCTGTCTTAGCAGTAACAACAGTAGTCACTACATTTTTAGTCTTGTCTGCACAAGAATAAAGAGCTATAATTATAGTAATAAATAGTAGTGTTTTTTTCATAGTGATATTAAGGTTCAAATTTAATCAAATTATTATCATGTATAATGTATTAATACATTTTTTGCATTAAAGTTATTAAGTGTAAAATTGGCTTCTTACATCATAAGAACTAAGAGGCATTATAAATACGTTATCATATAGTTTATATTTGTTTTACAACACTACAAAGATAGAACTAGAGCTAATGATAAAATGCACTATAACTAGTGAAAATAGCATCCCTGAATACTGGGGTTAGAATAAGTTTTGAAAAATTAATTTTGTAATAACGTATTTCCTATAGCACACTGTAAACATTTTTGAGCTGTACAGTAGTTGTTTTTTAATTGTAGTAAAGCTTGACTATCTAATGCGTTTTTAGCAGTGATCTTGAGTTTTTTAAACTCATCAATTATTGTGTTTTTTTCTGACTTCAACTGTTTTATTAACAGCAAAATTTCTGTTTCATTTAATTTATCAATTGACTTTAAATGCATGAATTTTAAAGGAATGATAGTATTGATCAATAATAAGTCAATAAAAGACTTGGTCAATTTTTTTTCACTCTTTTTAGATATAGAGGTAAAGGAATAATGTGTTTTCCAATATTCAGTTACAGAAAACTCAAATAGCTGATAGTAATCATTAACTTCAGTAACATTCATCAATTTAGAAAACAGGTTTTGTTGATGGTGATACAACGCCGAAAACTGTGCTAAACGAATAGTAGGAAAATTATTAGGGCGTAACCTAA
Organism: Flavobacteriaceae bacterium; assembly: GCA_003511845.1. Taxonomy (GTDB): domain Bacteria; phylum Bacteroidota; class Bacteroidia; order Flavobacteriales; family Flavobacteriaceae; genus Aureibaculum. The sequence goes on from DOIV01000086.1 coordinate 1,298, forward strand.
AAAATTGAAAAGGAGCACCAAAACTATTTGGCAATTGGTATTTAGTTTTTAAATATTCATACTCTTTTTTAAGCCGGTTATGATACTGATCTTCAATAGGCTTCTCTAACATACGTGCATGCCCGAAAAAGAGAGCTTCTAAACCGAAAAGGTCGTGTTGTTCTTTTCTAATGATGCTAAAATCAAGTTGATTTGCTAAATCATAAAAAGCATCACCATTTACTTTTAATCCGAAATTTTTAGCCAATAACTTAAACAGAACAGCTTCCCAGTCATTTTTTGAATCGATTAATAATTTCTGTATAAATTCTGATTTTTGTTCTAACCGCTCAATATACAATCGCTCAATCCAATTAGATACTGTAAACTTATCGACCTCAGCAATATCTTTTTCACAATTGATCCATTTTTGATTTGAAGAAAATAATTGTTTGTAATTATTCAAAACCTCTTTGTTAATGAAATCTTTAAGTTCTAAGGTTGGTATTACAGTATTATCATTTCGGTGAATATCAACATCATGCTCAAAAACTACATGCAAAATTACACTATCGTAATTTTTATCATTTTCATGACCATGTACATACCAATCTGAAGATTTTGTATGAATTTCTACATTACCTGCCCAAAGTTGATTGCTAATTTTCAACTGACTATTAAAAAAATCTGGTCCAGTATTATAGTTATGTGTACCACTATTGACAATCGCAATACTTTCGTTTTGTATTGTTTGTAATTTTGAAGATGAAAATAATTTATATTTCCATAAATGATGTAGAAAGTCTTCTTTTATCATTTTTCAGTATTATACCAATTTAATTATAATCATCTAATAGCACTAATAACATCGTATTTAGTAATTACTTGATATTTACCATCGCCTAAATCTACCAAAACAGCTTTATTTTCTTTATCAATTAAATTGGATATTTTATCAATTGAAGTCTCTTTTTTAACAATAGGAAATGCACTACGCATAATTTCTTTTATAGGTTTATCTGCTATATTTTTATCTTCAAAATACAATCTAAACAAATCACTTTCATCAATAGAACCCACAAAACCGCTATTGTCTTCAACAGGAATTTGTGAAATATCGTATTTACGCATCCTTTCTATGGCATGAGAAACCAATTCTTCAGTTCTAGCTGAAATTAAAGGCTTGTTAATACGGTTTTTAACCAAATCTAACGCAATGGTAGCTTTTTCATCTAAAAAGCCTCTATTACGCATCCAATCATCGTTAAATATTTTACCAACATACCTGCTACCATGATCGTGAAATAATACAACTACAACATCCTCTGGTTTAAAATGTTCTTTCAATTGCAATACAGCACTTATTGCTGAACCTGCTGAATTACCTACAAAGACACCTTCTTGTTCTGCTAACTTTCTCGTAAATACTGCACCATCCTTATCTGTAACTTTTACAAAACCATCAATCACATCAAAATTGACATTTTTAGGTAAGATATCTTCACCGATGCCTTCTGTGATATAAGGATAAATTTCATTTTCATCAAAAATACCAGTTTCATGATATTTCTTAAATACTGAACCATACGTATCTACTCCCCAAATTTTAATGTTTGGGTTTTTCTCTTTTAAAAA
>DOIV01000086.1:3310-4166 GCA_003511845.1 Flavobacteriaceae bacterium
CCTTCAGTTTGTTTCCAAATTTCTGGCCCCGTTTGCTCATAATGAGCAATGGCATTTGACGGATTATCATATTGATTTACATACCAAGAATTTGGTGTTTCTGTAGCCAATCTTTTTGAAACGGAATAATAAGAACGTGGGTCTTCAGGCTCTACATCATTCGGACAAACCACCACCTCTGCTCCTACGGCACGTAGCATATCCATTTTTTCTTTTGATTGCTTGTCGCCCAATACACATATTAATTTATAGCCTTTTACAATAGCCACCAATGCCAAACCCATACCTGTATTACCAGAAGTCCCTTCAATGATTGTTCCTCCAGGTTTTAAACGTCCGTCTGCTTCAGCATCTTCCACCATTTTAACCGCCATTCTATCTTTTACAGAATTACCAGGATTAAAAGTCTCCACTTTTGCTAATATTAAAGCATCTATACCTTTAGTAATTGTATTCATTTTCACCAAAGGTGTATTGCCTATGGTTTCTAATATATTTTTTGCGTATTGCATATCGTTGTTTCGAGTTCAGTGTTTTTTTTCAAATTTTGCTATTGTAAAATTACAGTAAACTTTATAATTAGTATCGTATTCTATTACTTTAGGAGCTTTTTGTCCAATGAATAAATATTCTCATTAAAAATGATTTTATTTTCTAAAACCAATTTATCTAAAACTGGACTTATCTCTTTTTTAGAATACCTTACCTTATTTAGGTAATCAAGATAATCAAAAATAGCTTCGATTTTAACACTATCATTATCCTTGATAAGATTGAATATTTTCTCTTCCAGAAATTGAAATTCTTTTGTTTTCATTTTGAGTTAGGTATATTTTTTAGGCTCTATGTCGTTTAT
>DOIV01000190.1 GCA_003511845.1 Flavobacteriaceae bacterium
AACATGAAAGAAGTTTTTGAATCTCCCGTGGCTCAAGAAATGGTGTTAGAAGAAAAGTTGGGTTCGCAAATAACCAAAAGAGTTAAAAGTATTGCTTTTGAGATAAAATCCTAAATCCATTTACTCTAAACTATTCTGAAATTTAGGTAACGATTCATTTATAGTGCGTAGAAGCGTGTCTTACGCCTTTACAACTATTTTTTCTTTACAGGGCGTTTTGGGTTTTCAGGTGCGTGACCGTTTATAATTCTTTTTTCTTGTCGGTACATTTCTATGCCATCCCAAACAGTTGTCATACCTATAATTCCCACCACGGATGACCAAAGGTCACTGGGAACATACATAGTGTATATCAAAAGAGAAAAACCAATAATAAAAAGGGGAATACCCGGTTTTGTACCCAAATGATAATTCAAATAACGAACAGCTACATGTCCAATTCCAATAGTTACAAAAACCGTTACTGCCAGTATAGGGCCTACATAATTATTTAGTTCCATTCTTTTTTAATTTTTTTGATGTAAATAAAATTCCTTGACTCTTTTTCTTATTACAATATTTGTTTGGATTATCTGGAAACACACCGCTTTCTGAACGTTCTTCTTGATCTTCCATTTCTGTTGAACCCCAAATAACTGTACCCGATAACAAACCAACAATGGCGGCATAGGTAAAATGTGGAATAAAAAATGAGGTCAATAAAAGTGCTAAGCCGACAAATAGAATGATGCGTTTTACACAAGCTCCAAAAAAATAATCTAGTTTAATAACCCAAAAAAATCCGATGCCAATAAATACTAAAGTGTTGGCTGCAGCACACAGCCCTGTTAAATTTAATTCTTCCATATATTAAATAGTTTTAAATAATTTCCCTCCTGAGATGAGTTTTAGTTTTGTTTTGATAAATTGAGTTACAAATTTCCGTTGCCCTAATAGTATGCCCCAAACATACAAAAACATATTAAATACGGGTACTATAAGGAATATAAATACTAGTAGTTTTTGCCAAAATGGGTTTTCTTTTTCAATTCCCAATAAGTGGTCAATATATCTGTGTACATAAAGCGTTGAAAAACCGGCAAAAGAGAATGTGAGTAAAATAAAAAACACAGCCCATCCACTGGTAACTTCCCAACGGTTTTTTAAAATAGCTATTAATTTGTTCATTTTTTCTTGTTTATTTATTGTCCTAAGCAAAAATAAAAATCAACTACTTCTAACTTTTCTACTTCTTGCAAATTTTATCAATCCGTACCTTTAAATTTGAATAAAATACTTACACCGCTCGAATTAAAATCTGCGGGGGTATAACCATAAAAATCAACACTCGTAAATATTTCGTAAAACACTGCGACTCCAATATCTAAAAATTTAGTGACTTCATATGAAATTTCTAAGTTGGGCGTAAAAACCATAGTAGTATCATAGTAGTTTAAGGATTTCACTGGATTATCTAAAGCCACTTTCCCAAAACCAAATTTATTATATACGGATAGTTTTAATTTAGAATTCGTTTGAAACCCATGAACATAACCTATCCAAAAACCTGTTTGCTTTGATTTTAACAAGTATTTTTCATCATTTAAGTATGTTTCTCTTTTAAAAGCCTTGGTCGTTCCTTGCCCAAAAACACCAATATAAAAATTGTTTTTTTCTACAAAAACACCACCGCCACCCATAGAGAACGAAGCCCCGTACTTATTGAAACTAAACGCAGTATATGGCCCACCAAATTTAATCTTTTTATCCACATTGCTCTGTGCATATACTGGATTAGAAATGCAAATCAAAAACACTAAGACGCTTAAATATTTTATCATAACTCAAGTTTCGCACATCCCAATCCCTTTATTTTAGTAGAAAAATAAGACAAAAAAAGCAGCATTACACTTGTCTATTACACTAAATATCAGTATCTTAGACGCATATTTCCAATATAGATATAATGCTACACAACAAAGATATTAAAAATTTATCGGAACTCAAACTGTCTTTTGTACGAAAGCACAAAAAGTCAGCTTTTTTTTTAGAATTTATTTCTATCCTAAAATTAGGAAAACTTCAAGCGGTGTTTTCCAAAACCAAATTAAAAGGTATTTCATCCTTATCATTAATCCGTCTATTACTTGTTTTTCCTTTTATAGACCAAACTAGTGTTTATACCTATACAAAGAGCTATTGGCATCAATTTTCAGGATACGGAAAAGATGCTTATTACCGACTCAAAAACAATTCAAAAATTAACTGGCGTAGTTTTCTCTTTGGTGTTGTTAAATTGCTACTAGCCACCATAACAGCTCGTAATGCCAAGCAACAATTGAAAAGTACTACAACAACGGCTTTTATATTTGACGATACCGTTGCAGCAAAAACAGGAAAGTATATAGAAGGAGCATCACGTATTTGGGATCATGTTATACAAAAATCCGTTTTAGGTTTCCAGATATTAGTAATGGGGTATTATGATGGCACTATGTTTATTCCCATTGATTTTTCAATTCATAGGTCTAAAGGACGAAATCAGAAAAAACCTTATGGGTTAGCCCCAAAGCATTATAACAAACAATTCAAAAAGAAAAGAGAAGCAAATACACCTAGTTTTAAAAGAAAAAAAGAACTGAATACAAGTAAAATAGAAACGGCTATAAAGATGATAAAAAGAGCAGTAAAGCATAATATAACAGCTGATTATGTATTGGCGGACAGTTGGTTTAGTTGTAGAAAACTGGTGGAAGTTACTTTAAAAAACAACATGAACTATATTGGAATGTTTTCTATTTATAAGACCTTATTTACCTATAGAAATAAGAAATTAACTTATGCTCAAATAAGACATTTGAACAGAAAAAAAGTCAAAAGAAATAAGCGTTTCAATTTATATTACATCCGAACAGTTGTCCAGTGGAACGGTCAAAATATGGTACTCATATTTACTAGAAAGGGCAAAAAAGGCAATTGGAAAACCCTAATAAGTACTGATTTATCTTTAAATTTCAATGAGACTCTTGAAATCTATCAAATTCGTTGGACAATTGAAGTGTTTTTCAAAGAAAGCAAACAATCATTGGGATTGGGTAAAAGTCAGAGTACTGATTTTGATGCTCAAATAGCAGACACAACCTTAGTAATGGTGCAATATTTGTTTTTAGCCCTACAAAACCGAGTGGATAAATACGAAACTTTAGGGCAGTTATTCAAAGGGACAAAAGAAAATTTGCTCGAATTAAGGTTACACGAAAGACTAATCGGCTTACTCCTAGCAGTTATAGAGGTAATCAGTAGCTTATTTGAGGAAATCGACCCAGAAGAAATAATGCAAAAAGCAATCAATAATGATGAAGCGCTAATCAAACTTTTGCGTTTGATAGATAGACCAGTAGATAATCGGAAAAAAGTGGCGTAATCCCATTTTGGAAAGAAGCCTGTAAAAACTTGATAATCTGAGAGAATAAGTAATGTAATTATACTGAAATTAGAGAAAAATTCCTTTATTCTATAGTAGTTTTACACCTGCGAAACTTGAGTTAGTTTTTTAGTCTTTAGTCCTCAGATTTTCAGTATTCCGTTTTCAGCCTTTACAGTTCTTAGTTTTCTGTTATTTTTTAGTAAACGTACAATCTACTAACTAACTACCACCAACTGTCAACTGTCAATCGCCAACTGTCAACTATTACATCAAACTAAAAATCTTGACAAAGATAATTCTTAATTCTTTATAGAATGTGTATATTTGCTCTCTAACTATAATTAAAAACAATCATGGAAGTAATGGACGACAAGAACACAACACCAGTAAACAGCACACCGCAAGAAAACAAGAAAGTTATGGCAGGAATATTAGCCATACTTTTAGGCTCGCTGGGTATTCATAAATTTATTTTAGGTTATACCAAAGAAGGTATTATTCAAATAATAGTTACCTTTGTAACCTGTGGTTTAGGTGGTATTATAGGTCTTATTGAAGGGATTATTTATCTGACAAAATCAGACGAAGAATTTTACCAAACCTATCAAGAAAACAAAAAAGGTTGGTTCTAATCGCAGAGCGAAACCAGTTTTTATCATTTTAATCTGTTAGTGAGATAGAATTTAGCTTTTCTATTTCTAGGGTTTTCTTGTAATATAGTGCTTCTATATTTGTAAAGGCTTTTGTTTTGCAACAAGAAAGGAGTTGATTGTAAGCGAATAATATGTGTGCTTGCTTCTCAGATAGGAGTTTTGTATCTATTTTTAATCGTATCTTTAAATGAAACTCAAACTGAAGTTAATTGTTATGAGGCAAACATTCAAAAAAGGAGAAAAACTTAAAAGTAAAAAGCTGATAGAACAATTATTTGAACGAGGAAAGCGACTCAAATCTTTTCCCATTCAATTAGTATATTTAGAGATAGACCACAAATCTGATTTTTTAATTCAGGCAGGTTTTTCAGTCCCCAAAAAACGTTTTAAAAAGGCAGTTGATAGAAATAGAATTAAACGTTTAATGCGTGAAGCCTACCGACTTCACAAACACAAACTTCCAAATATAACTGATTTAGATACGAAAAAGCATATTTTTATGTTTATCTATATGGGAAGTCAAATGGAAAATTATACAACTATTGAGGCTCAGTTTTTGATAATACTTAAGAATATAAAGCAAAAACTTGTAAAAAACTTAGAATCATGAATAAAATACTATTATTATGTTGTCTGTCACTATTATTTTTTAGCTGTCAAGGTAGTAGTAACGAACAAATGTCTAGTGTTGAAAAAAGTCCAGATCCGTATGGTATGAAAGAATTTGTTTTGGAAGATGCAAATTCTGTTTCATCTAAAAAGTTGACGCCAGAACAAACTCAAAAGATAATAAAAACAGGCTATCTTACCTTTGAAACAGAATCCGTAGAACAGACTTACAAAAGCGTATCAAAATGGGTGCTTTCTAATAAAGGTATGATTCAAAGCGATAGAACCAGTAAAGAATATGATCGCATTCGCAGAGCTTTGGTGGTACGTATTCCATCTGTACAATTTCAAGGTGTTGTCGATAGTATTGTCCATTCAGTAAAAACTTTAGACCGTAAAGATATTTCTAAAAGAGATGTCACGGAAGAATTTATAGACTTAGAAGCACGTTTAGTTGCAAAACGACACTTAGAAGCACGCTATTTACAGTTGTTAACCAAAGCAAAGAATGTAAAGGACATGTTGGAAATAGAACGCCAACTTGCCAACATCAGAGAAGAGATAGAAGCCAAACAAGGACGACTCAACTATTTACAAAGTCAAGTTTCCATGAGTACGTTACACGTAGAGTTTTATGAAATGATTGCTCATGAAAAACCGGCTTCGCAAACCTACCTAAGTAGGCTATGGCGTGCTGCAAAAGGCGGTTTTACAGGAATTGGTAATTTTGTAATTGGTCTTGTATATTTGTGGCCCTTTATACTTGTTGGGTTTATTTCGGTTTACCTAGTAAGACGCTTAATTAAAAAGAGAAAAAAACTTTAGTCAGTTCGAGTGATTTAAGAATGCCTTAGCATTATTAAATTGTATCGA
>DOIV01000217.1:0-10944 GCA_003511845.1 Flavobacteriaceae bacterium
GATTGGCTATTAAAAGCTATGCCTTTAAAAATTTGGTTACCTTCTAAATACGATTTACCCTTAATTGGCGAGACATTAATGCAACAAGAGTGGTTTCATTATGCCATGAGCTGGTCAGGAATGTTCTATGATTTAACCATTCCTTTTTTACTACTCTACAAGAAAACCAGATGGTTTGCTTTTGCAATAGTCGTGTTTTTTCATATTTTTACACGTATTTTATTTCCTATCGGGATGTTTCCTTACGTAATGATTGTAAGTACATTAATTTTCTTTGATGCAAATTTTCATAAAAAAATAATTTACTTTTTAAAAAGGATGATAAATTCTATATTTAAAATTAAAACACGTAGCATACAACTTATAGAGCAATACACCTATAAAAACAAACGATTAATACTTACAATTATTTCTGTCTTTTTTGTGATACAATTAGCATTTCCTTTTCGCTATACTTTGTATCCTAATGAATTATTTTGGACTGAAGAAGGCTATCGTTTTTCTTGGCGAGTAATGCTTATGGAAAAAATGGGTTATACCAGCTTTAAAATAGTTGACTCAAAAACTGGAAACTATTTTTATGCCGATAATACAAATTTTTTAACTCCACTTCAAGAAAAACAAATGAGTTTTCAGCCAGATTTCATTTTAGAATACGCACATTATTTGGGAGATCACTTTAAAAGTCAAGGTCATGAAAACATTCAAGTTTTTGTTGAAAGTTATGTGGCTTTAAACGGCAGAATGAGTCAGCCATTTATAGACTCAAAAGTAGATTTATACCAAGAAAAAGAGTCATTTAAACATAAAAACTGGATTTTACCATTCAACGATGAGATTAAAGGTCTGTAAAATATTAATTGTACTCTGTTTATTCAGCATCTCTTTAGTTGCTCAAAATAAAGTATCAGGAATAGTAGTTGATTCTGAAACAAATCTACCTATTGAAAATGCAACTATTTATGATAAAGTTTCTCGGCTTTTGGCAACAACCGATACAAAAGGATATTATGAATTTATTACAGAAAAAAAGGAAATAACTCTACTGTTTTTTTCTGAAAATTATACTGTAGCAAATCAAACTATTAGTATCCATCAAGATATTGAAGTAAACCAAAATCTGGTTGAACTTTCTGAACTACTTTCTGAAGTAGAAATTAAAGTGAGAAAGGCAAAAGTTTTTGAATTGAAACACTTAAAAGACGTAGAAGAAACCGCAATTTACGCTGGTAAAAAGACGGAAGTTGTTCTTGTAGAACAATCAATGGCGAGTTTAGCATCTAACAATGCACGACAAATTTACAGCCAAGTTGCAGGCTTAAACATTTACCAAAATGATGATGCAGGCCTACAACTCAATATTGGCGGTAGAGGTTTAGACCCAAACAGAACCGCTAATTTCAACACTAGACAAAACAGTTATGATATTAGTGCAGATGTTTTAGGCTACCCAGAAAGCTACTATACGCCAGCTGCAGAGGCTTTAAAAGAAGTACAAATAATTAGAGGAGCTGCATCTTTACAATACGGAACACAATTTGGTGGCTTGGTTAATTTTATAATAAAGAAGCCAAACCCAAACAAACTTTTTGAATTGGTTTTTAGAAATACTGTAGGTAGTAACGGACTTTACACCAATTTCACAAGTATTAGTGGAACGCAAAAAAAATTTAGTTATTATTCATTCTTCAATTTCAAAAAAGGAGACGGATTTAGACCCAATTCAGCATTTGAATCTAAAAATGCCTATGCTCATTTAGGTTATCAATTTAACAAAAAGACTAAGCTAACAGGAGAGGTTACCTATTTGACCTATCTAGCACAACAAGCTGGAGGATTGACTGATGTTATGTTTTATGAAAACCCATTACAAAGTAATAGAGCCAGAAATTGGTTTGAAGTGAACTGGTTGCTGTATAATATAAAATTTGCACATCAATTTTCAGACAAAACTAATTTTACCTTTAATTTTTTCGGATTAAATGCTTCACGCTATGCCTTGGGTTTTAGAACCAATCGAGTAAATCAAATTGATCCAAATAGTGAAAGAGATTTGATAAAAGGAGATTTTAATAATTTCGGATTTGAAGCTCGTTTATTAAGTAAGTATAAGCTATTTGATAAAGAAGCTACTTTTTTAATCGGAACAAAATATTACAATGCCAATAATACTGGTATTCAAGGACCAGGTTCTAATGGCGTTGATGCTAATTTTGATTTTCAGTTAGAAAAATTTCCAAATTACACTAGCCAATCTAATTATACATTTCCAAATTTAAATGTTTCTGTTTTTGGGGAGAATATTATTTACATCAATGAAAAACTAGCAATTACCCCTGGTTTTCGTTTTGAACATATTAAAACAGAAAGTGATGGCTTTTACAAAAAAATAAATTTAGATGGTGCGGGTAATGTAATCCACAATGAAACTATTAATGATAGTGAAGTAAGAAAACGTTCTTTTATCCTTTTAGGGTTAGGTGCTAGTTACAAACCATTTACTTCGGTAGAAATTTATGGGAATATATCTCAAAATTATAGATCGGTCACCTTTTCAGATATTAGTATTAACAATCCTGCATTTGTCATCAATCCAGACATTACTGATGAAAAAGGGTTTACAACAGATTTAGGTCTAAGGGGGAATTATAAAAATATAGTATCATATGACCTTGGTATTTTTAGTCTGTTTTATAATGACAGAATCGGATTTATACAACGTGCTTTTGCAGATGGCAGTGTTAAAACCGAACGTGGTAATGTTGGTGATGCTGTCATGTATGGAATAGAATCATTAATAGATATTAATTTAAATAAACTATTTATTGAAAACAATGATTATAGTTTTAATTATTTTATCAATACATCAATTGTTGATTCAAAATACACCAATTCTCAAGAGAGTGGAGTTAAAGGAAATAAGGTAGAATTTGTACCCAATTTAAATTTTAAAACGGGTATAAAATTTGGTTACAAAAACTTTCTTTCAAATATTCAATATACTTATTTATCTCAACAATTTTCTGATGCATCAAACGCTGTAGAAAGCAATTTAAGTGGTGTAATTGGTGAGATACCTGCTTACAATGTTTTAGACATTTCATTATCTTATACCTACAAAAAATTTAAACTTGAAACAGGTGTAAACAACCTTTTAGATACTTTTTATTTTACAAGACGTGCAACTGGCTATCCAGGCCCTGGTATTATTCCTTCAGTAAATAGAAATTTTTATGCAACACTACAATTCAAATTTTAATACTAAATTTATCTAAACTGCAAACAAATCTTAGGTCGAACTCAGGTTATTACCACTTTATAATCTCTAGTTCTTTACTTTTTAAAAAGGTATTGGTTTTACTAAAGTGTTTGTTTCCAAACCAAAAACCTCTATTGGCACTTAGCGGAGAAGGATGTCCACTTGTTAAAACATAATGTTTGTCCTTGTCAATCTTTGCTCCTTTTTTCTTAGCAAAGCCTCCCCATAATAAAAAAACTACATTTTCTTTTTTTAGAGATATTTGAGAAATAACAGTGTCTGTAAACTTTTCCCATCCTTTCTTTTGATGAGAACCTGCATCATGAGCTCTTACTGTTAATGTAGCATTTAACAAAAGTACACCTTGTTTTGCCCAAAATTCTAAATTACCATGTACGGGAAATGGTTGATTCAGATCTGTTTCTATTTCCTTAAAGATATTTTTTAAAGATGGTGGTATTGCTATATTTTCATTTACTGAGAAACACAAACCATTGGCTTGACCAACACCATGATATGGGTCTTGTCCAATGATTACCACTTTTAAATCATCAAATGAGCAGTAATCAAATGCAGCAAAAATTTGATTTTCTTTCGGATAACAACTACATTGTTTATACTCAGCTTTTACAAAAGCAGTAAGTTGATTGAAATAACCCTTTTCAAATTCCTCTTTTAAAATATACTCCCAACTTTTAGCAATATTCACATTCATAAATTATCAATTTTAATAAGCTATTTTTTAATTACTTTTGTCAAACCAAATATACTATTTTGAGTAACACAATTACTGATAAAACATTGAAAGATTTAGAGTTTGACGCTGTGTTAGACCGTGTTTCTCAATACAGTCAAACCGATTTAGGTAAAAAAGCTGTATTAAAAATTGTACCCATCCAAAATAAGGAGCTTTTATTAGATCAAATCTATCAAACCAACGAATACCTATCTTCATTTATCAATGAAAACAGAATACCCAATCATCATTTTGAGGAAATTACCAAAGAAATACATTTATTAGGTATAGAAGACAGTTATTTAGAAGCCAACGCATTTCAAAAAATAACAGCCATTTCTCAGACCGTTAGAGAAATATTACTTTTTTTTAAGAAATTTAAGGAGTACTACCCTACCCTATTTAATGCCTCTGATCAAATTGAATATTTAAAAATAATTGATGATAGTATCAATAAAGTAATCAATCGTTTTGGGGAAGTAACTGATAATGCCAGTAGTGAATTGAAAGCTATTCGTAAAGAAATAAACACGTTAAGAGGGCAAATTGGAGCTAGTTTTACTAAAGCCTTAAATCATTATGCCGCACATGACTTTTTAGATGACATAAGAGAATCTGTTGTTGACAATCAACGTGTATTGGCAGTATTATCAATGTACAGAAAAAAGGTAAAAGGATCACTTTTGGGCAATTCTAAAACAGGAAGCATCGTTTATATTGCACCTGAAGCTACGTTAAAAATAAATCAAAAATTACAAGATTTAATTTACGAAGAACAACAAGAAATTATTAGAATTTTAAAGATTCTAACTCATGAGATTAGACCATATATCAATTTATTAATACAGTATCAAGAGTATCTTACGCATTTAGATGTTGTTGCTGCAAAAACTAAATACGCACAACAAATCAATGGATTACTACCAAAAATATCAAAAGAAAAAAAAATAGTATTACGAGATGCTTACCATCCTATACTATTAGAAAATAATTTAAAAAAGGGTATTAAAACCATTCCACAGACATTAGAACTCAATCAACAACAACAAATCATAGTCATTTCTGGACCAAACGCTGGTGGTAAAAGTATTACCTTAAAAACTATTGGATTGTTACAAGTCATGATTCAATCCGCCATATTAATCCCAGTACATGAACGCAGTGAAGTTCATTTTTTTGATACTATTTTAACTGATATCGGCGACAATCAATCTATTGAAAATCAATTAAGTACCTATAGCTATCGCCTAAAAAATATGCGTAATTTTTTACGAAAATGTAATAAAAACACCTTATTTTTAATTGATGAGTTTGGAACGGGTAGTGATCCTGAATTAGGTGGTGCTTTGGCTGAAATTTTTTTAGAAGAATTTTACAGTAAAAATGCCTTTGGTATTATCACCACACATTATTCAAATTTAAAAGTATTGGCAAATGAATTAGAAAATGTAACCAATGCAAATATGCAATTTGATGAAAGAACATTAGAACCACTATTTAAACTGTTTATCGGCCAAGCTGGAAGTTCCTTTACTTTTGAAGTTGCTCAGAAAAATGGAATTCCATTTAACATCATCAACCGAGCAAAAAAGAAAGTAGAACGTGGTAAAATACGGTTAGACAAAACTATTTCTAAACTCCAAAAAGAACGTAATAAACTTCAAAGAACATCTGAAGGTTTAGAAAAAGAACAAAATAAAGCCAAACAGCAGACCTCTAATTTATCCGAAAAAGAATTAAAGATTCAAGAAAAATTGGAGCGTTTTCAAGAACTGTATGATAACAATCAAAAAATGTTATATATCGGTAGAAAAATTAATGAAATGTCTAACCTGTATTTTCAAACCAATAATAAGAAAAAGTTATTGGCAGATTTCATGAAATGGACATTGATTGAAAAAAACAAATATGCAAAGCTTCATAAAACAGAAAAGAAAACAAAAAGTCAGAAAAAACAACAAAAAATTGATACTGCAAAAGTTGAAAAAAAAATAGAAGAAGTTAAAAAAGAAGTATTGATTGAGGTAAAAAAAATTAGAACACAAAAAAATGTCATTAAAAAACAAGTTTCTAAAGCTAAAACTGACTACTTGTTTAAAGTCAATGACAGAGTGCGTTTACCAGAAGGGAAAACTGTTGGTACTATTGACAAAATTGAAAAAAATATAGCAACTATAAATTACGGATTATTCACTGCAAAAACCAACACTAACAAAATAGAATTGGTAGAATCAGCAAAGAAATAAATACAGATTTAATCAAAGTATCTAAACTTTAAAATATATTCCTTACTTTTATCACAACTAAAAACTAAATATTAACTAAATCTAATTTTAAATGAACAAAATTTTAGCATTTTTACTTGCTATTGCTTTCATTATTTTAGCATGGTTTGGATGGGGCTGGTACAAACAGAACATCGCATGTTGTAATGAAACAGTAGAAGAAGTAAAAGAAGCAATTGTCCCTGAGGTTGTAAAATACGGACCTCTAGTGTATAATTGGAATTCAGGAAAAGCGATCACTAATGATCTTTGGCCTGCAAAAAAACAAGAAATACAATCAGCAGATGCTGAAGGTAAAATTCTTCGAATTGTTGGCCCTTATTTCAAAGATGAAGTTAACAATACTTCTTTTGAAAATATTGGCTTGGCAAGAGCTGATGCTGTAAGGCAAATTTTATCAGATTCTATTCCTTTAGAAAGAATGGAGATTGATAGTAAATTGATGTCAAATCTAGACGACATGAAAACAAAACCTTTTGGTGGCACTGTTTTAGATTGGAAAATTAGAAATGAAAACATCAAAGAAATAGACAACAAAGCTTTGATTTATTTCCCTTATAATTCTACTAAAAAACTAGAAAACAAAAACATTAACGATTATCTTGCTAGTGTTGCTGAAAGTTTAAAAGGAAATGAAAAAACTGTTGCCTTAAGTGGTCATACCGATAATAAAGGAAGACCTGCATATAACAAGAGATTGGCTTTAAACAGAACTAAAACTATTAAAGCTATACTTGTAAAACTAGGCATAGCAGCTAATAGAATTTCTACCACATCTTTTGGTGAAGAAAAACCTATAGAAACCAACGATACTGAAGAAGGAAGACAGAAGAATCGTAGAGTAGAATTAGAAGTACAATAAATTAACAAATAAAAAATAAAAAATATGTTATTATATATACCAAATACAACAGGATGCAATGGTGATGATTTATTCATGCCTTGGTTACTATGGATGCTAGGAGCATTTTTATTAGGTCTTCTTTTAGGCTGGTTATTAAAACAACTCTTCGGAGGTAGTGGTGATGGAGATCAAATAGATTACTCTGGTAAAATCAGAGGATTAGAAGCAGATTTAGCTGCTTGTCGTAAAGAGAAAACTGGGTTAGTTGCTGCTGCAACCGCAATGGCTGCAACAACAAAAATTGATGATTCTGTAAAAGATGACTATACCAAAGTTGAGGGTATTGGTCCAAAAATTAAGGAATTATTAAATAAAGATGGTCTTTGGAGTTTTAAACAATTATCAGAAGCTTCAGTAGACAGAATGCAAAAAGTATTAGATGCTGCTGGACCTGCATATAAAGTTCACAATCCAAAAACTTGGGCAGAGCAAGCATTAATGGCTCACGAAGGTAAATGGGATGCATTGAAAAAATGGCAAGATGAATTATTAGGAGGTTTATAAACCTATAAATTTATAGATAAAAAAGCCTCAGCGTTGTTGGGGCTTTTTTATTATTTTTGTAACAAAATCATACACTTGCAATAATAAAAATGAAAAGATCTATAGAAATCATTAATTATACTAAAGAAACTACTGATATTGCTCGTTTTGCAAAAGCTTTAGGCCATCCAACCCGTATCACAATTTTAATGTATTTAGAAAATCAATCTTGTTGTTTTACTGGTGATTTAGTAGACATTTTACCCCTAGCACAATCTACCGTATCACAACATTTAAAAGAATTAAAAGATGCAGGACTAATTCAAGGTGAACTAAAACCACCAAAAATTAAATATTGTATACATCAAGAAAATTGGAATAAAGCAAAAGAATTGTTTGTAAACTTTTTAAAATAAATTTTTTAAAGACCAAACATATCGTATATTTGCGATAAACAAATACTGAGTATGAGTAAAATAATTAAAATTTTAGGAACTGGTTGTCCTAATTGCAAAAGAACTGAAGCCGTTGTAAAAACAGTTATAGAAGAATTAAAATCTGATGCAACACTAATTAAAATAGAAGACATTCAAGATATTATGGCATATGATGTGATGAGTACACCTGCTGTAGTAATTGATGAAAAAGTAGTGATTAAAGGACGTGTTCCTAGTTTTGACGAAATTAAAGAATTATTAAAAGTTGATGATTCTTGCTGTAGCAATACAGACAACTCTTGTTGTGAACCTAATGACTCAAAAGATTCTTGTTGTTAATTTTAACGTTTGAAGCCTTCAAGCAAATGAGGCAATAAAAAAATTGATAAAGAGATTCGAGTAAAGAAAGAATATAGGTCACGATTTATAAAGTAGCATGTTTGATTGGATTCAAAAAATATCAAATTATTTCGTTAATAATGTTTTAGGGTTAGATCCTAAAAATCATTTGTCAGAAGCCTTAAACTTCTTTATCTACGATACGACAAAAATACTTTTATTACTTGTCATCATCATCTTTTTAATGGGAATAATAAATAGTTATTTTCCTATTGATAGAGTTCGCAACTATTTGTCACGAAATAAATTATATGGTTTTGAATATTTAATGGCTAGTCTTTTTGGAGTAGTAACTCCTTTTTGTTCTTGTTCTTCTGTGCCTTTATTTATAGGTTTTGTAAAAGGAGGTATTCCTCTTGGTGTCACTTTTGCTTTTTTGGTTACTTCACCTTTAGTTAACGAAGTCGCTATCGGACTTTTCATTGGCTTGTTCGGACTAAAAATGACTGCTATCTATATAATAAGTGGTATTTTATTAGGTACAATTTCAGGCATTATATTACAAAAATTAAAACTTGAAAAGTATTTAACCCCATGGGTAAAAGAGGTATTAGCGAATGCACAAAAAGAACAAAATGCTTTTCAAGATGAACAACAAACTTTTAAACAACGATTACCCATTATTTGGAAAGAAGTTGTTACTATTTTAAAAGGAGTAATTCCTTATGTTATTGTTGGAATTGCTATTGGCGGATTGATGCATGGGTATATTCCTGAAGGTTTTTTTGAACAGTATATGAATAAAGAGAATCTATTGGCAGTGCCTATTGCCACAATTTTGGCAGTACCCATGTATTCAAATGCTTCTGGAATTCTACCTGTAGTTCAAGTGCTAGTTACCAAAGGTATTCCTATAGGAACAGCTATTGCTTTTATGATGGGTGTTGTAGGTTTATCCCTACCAGAAGCAATGCTCTTAAAAAAGGTCATGACAATGAAGTTGATCGGGATTTTCTTTGGGGTTGTTACCTTATGTATTATTATTTCTGGATATGTTTTTAATTTAGTATTATGAAAAAAATAATTTTTAAAAAGTTGTTAAAACTAATCCAATGTTAATGTTGCAGTAATTCAAATGAATCATTTTATGTGGAGTACTATTTTACAAAATGAATATATAAAATCAGATATTAAAAAATAAATCAAAGTATAACCAAAATTAAATTAAATATGAAAATTTTAAGTTTAGCAATAGTAAGTATTTTTCTTTTTTCTTGTAGCGGAAAAGCACAAGAAAATCAATCTAAAATTGACAAAAAAATAAGTAAAATAGAAGTTATTGACTTTTATGGTACGCATCGTTGCGTTACTTGTAAAGCTATTGAATCTAATGTCATATATACTTTAAAAACTTATTTTGAAGACGAATTAAAGAACGGTAAAATATCCTTAAAAACAGTTAATGTTGATGATGAAAATAATTATAAAATGGCAGAAGATTATCAAGCAGCAGGTACTGCTCTGTTTTTAAATATTATTAAAAATGGAAAAGAGACGCATATTGATTTAACTGATTTTGGGTTTTCAAAAGGGAGAAATAAAGAAGAGTTTTCTAAAGAATTAAAATCAAAAATAGAAACAGAATTAAAAAAATTATAGATGGATTTTTTACAGTCTGTTTTAGACAATTACAACCTTCCAATCTTATCGGCTTTTATACTCGGGCTAATGACTGCTGTTAGCCCTTGCCCACTTGCAACAAATATTACAGCTACTGCCTATATTTCAAAAAACATTACTAGTAAACGTAAAGTTTTTTTAAGTGGCATACTCTATTCTTTTGGTAGAGCATTTAGTTATACCACTATTGGTTTAGTGCTATATTTTGGAGCTAGTAAATTTCATATTGCACGGTTTTTTAATCAGAATGGCGAAAAATATTTAGGTCCTTTATTGATACTTATAGGTTTGATCATGTTAGGTGTAATCAAGCTTAATTTTTTAGGAAAGTCTAATTTTCAAGAAAGATTATCAGAAAAATTTAAAGACAAAGGCTTGCTAGGCTCGTTTTTAATTGGTGCTATTTTTGCATTAGCTTTTTGTCCGTATAGTGGTGCTCTTTATTTCGGCATGTTAATACCCATGACAATATCGTCTGTAGATGGTCTGTATTTACCAATTATTTTCGCTTTTGGCACTGGACTTCCCGTAATTTTATTTACGTATTTATTGGCGTTTACAGTTGGGAAAGTTGGTCTTTTCTATAAAAAAATAACAAAAGCAGAAAAGGTAATGCGAGTTATAGCAGGAGTTGTTTTTGTCTTAACAGGTATTTATTATGTATTGATTTTTACGGGTGTAATTTCTTAACCTGAGTTCGACCTAAACTTTGATATGCAGACTGTAAAGAAAAGGTGAGATTTGAAATGGAAAATTTGAATGAATATCTAGATATTTAAAAAATTACATGAAAACATTGCCTTTTATTTATATTTCCTTTG
>DOIV01000217.1:11280-22563 GCA_003511845.1 Flavobacteriaceae bacterium
TTTGAATTTTTCTTTATACCATAGTATGTTCTTCTATTTTACCAAAAGGAAAAGAAGAAGTAATGGTATTCTATATATTAAAGTTCTTTTGAAAAAAAGGTGTTGTTTTATTTATAAAAATTCAAATTACTCTTTCTCAAAACGCTCCATTTCTCGATCATAAAAAACAGAAGCTTGTTCTATCAAACCATTAATTTCATTGGTTAATTCTGTTTCATTATCGCCTTTTACATCTTCTAACCATTCAATATCATCATCAACTAAATTGATAATAAATTGTGGATAATCAGTATGCATAATAAAAATATCATCTGGAAAATCTGTATTGTCACAGATTAAAAATTTTGGAAGTTTCATTTTAGTATATTTTTAATTTCATTATATATATTTTCACCAACATTGGTTCCGTAAAGGTTTTTAGAGAAGTCTGCTGTGCTGTTTTGATAAGAATTGAAAGTTTCAAACATTTTTATACTATCACTACCTACAATTTTTGCAAAACCATTTTCAACCAATTCTATCCATTCAGTTTCTTCACGAGCAATGATACAGTGTTTTTTATTAAAATAAGCTTCTTTTTGGAGTCCGCCACTATCGGAAATCACCATTTTACACTTTTTTAACAATTCTAACATATCGAAATAGCCAACAGGTGAAATGGTTGTAATATCATAACTCAAATTATGCTTTTCTACTATTTTTCGAGTACGAGGATGCAATGGAATAACAACTTTACATTGCTTATTAATTTGTTCTAAACCTTCAAAAATAGATTTTAATTTATTGAGATCATCTGTATTTTCTTGGCGATGGATGGTTGCTAAGATAAACCTATCTTTTTCTAGAGATAAATTATCAATAATTGATGATTTATCAGCAGATGTTTTGCTGTAGAATTCAACAGCATCTTTCATAATATCTCCACAATTCACAACTTTATTCTCAAAATTGAAAAAACCTTCATTTTTTAAATTTATAATTGCAGTCTCTGTAGGACAAAGCAATAAATCTGAGATTCTATCGGTTAAAATTCGATTAATTTCTTCTGGCATGTTCATGTTAAACGATCGCAAACCTGCCTCAATATGAATCACTTTAATATTCATCTTTTTTGCTGCCAAAGCACCTGCCAAAGTTGAATTTGTATCTCCATAAATCACAATAGCATCAGGTTTCTCATCTAAAAGTATTCTTTCTACTTTTTCTAACATTTGTCCAGTCATTGCACCGTGACCTATCCCGTTAATATTTAAGTTATACTTGGGTTTAGGAATTTCCATTTCTGCAAAGAAAATAGCACTCATGTCTGCATCAAAATGTTGCCCTGTATGGATAATTACTTCTTCAATTTCATTGTGCAGAGTAATAATTCTACTTAATACCGCAGCTTTTATGAATTGAGGTCTTGCCCCTAAAATAGTTACAATTTTTTTCATTTCAGCTTTTGAATTATTTTTGATAATTGAGATGTTAACTCTTTTCGATGGTATTGCTTAATATTGGTTGGTACTACGGCTAAATTAGCATTTTTATAGTCATTATAAAACTCTAAGATGGTTTTCTTTAAGTTGACTTCATCTTTAAAATTGACTGTAATTCCAGAATCTGTTGTCTGAATAATTTCTGCTAAATCACCATTTATTGGTGCAATAGCTAGAATAGGGCGATTAGCTTGTAAATACTCGAATATTTTACCTGTAAGTATTCCTTTTGCACTAGGCACATTATTCACAACCAAC
The DNA here is from genome assembly GCA_003511845.1 of Flavobacteriaceae bacterium. Taxonomy (GTDB): domain Bacteria; phylum Bacteroidota; class Bacteroidia; order Flavobacteriales; family Flavobacteriaceae; genus Aureibaculum. The sequence continues at coordinate 13,020 of DOIV01000217.1, forward strand.
AATAATACCTGAGCACTTATCTGATGTAAAATCACTTCTTGATGTGGCAAATAAGCGATCTCTTTTACATAAGCTTTCAAATTATATTTTTTAATGCTCGTCTGAACTTCATTGGCAATACTTCCAATTAATTTTAATTGAAAGTCATTTGCAAACTCTTTATTTTCTTTAATGACTTCGGCAAGTACTTTCCAAAGTATTTTCGGATTCCGATCTGCATTCATCAAACCAATATGAACTAGTGTGAATTTTTCATCTAACTGAACCTTATCAGTAGTAATTTCTCCATCAAATCCGTTAGTAATAACTTCAATATTTTTGTTGAATTTTAAATAATTCTCTTTCATAGTTTTTCCAACAACCAATACCCAATCTGCCGTACTAACTACTTCTTTTTCTAATTGATAATGCTTTTGTATTGCTTTTTTAGTCAATGGCAATTGATGAAAATAATCAATGTCTGTCCAAGGATCACGAAAATCTGCTATCCACTTTACATCTAGATTTTGTTTGAGTTGTAAACCAATCAAATGCATACTATGTGGTGGGCCAGTAGTAATAACAACATCTATTTTATTGTTTTTAAGATAGTTTGTTAAGTATTTCACAGAAGGATTAATCCAGTACTTACGAGCATCAGGTATAAAGTAATTGGCTCTTATATATTGTGCTATTTTTCCAAAGAAAGAAGGGTTGGCATCTAAAAAACCTGCACTTGTCTTCTTATTCTTCTTTCCAAAAAAAGAAAGCAAGTTATTCGGTTCTTTAATGGGTTGCTTTAGTATTTTAACTGAGGATGGAATGTCATTTTGTAAAGTCTCATCTAAAATTGCATAACTCGGATTGTCAACAGTATAAACAACAGGTTCTATATCAAAATTTTGTAAATATTTTACAAACTTCAGCCAACGTTGCACGCCAGAACCACCAGCAGGAGGCCAATAATATGTAATTATTAATACTTTCAATTTGCTAAATTATCATATAGTTGAATCAATTTTTCACTTTCTGTTTCCCAATTCTCACCTTGTTGCATTACTGCATTATACGCATTTTCTGTTTTATAACTTAAAGATTCTGTATTGCTATAAGCTTCAATCACTTTAGTTGAAAAATCTTGAACATTACTTGCTTCAAAGACTAAACCTGCATCATATTTTTCAACAATCCGTTTTAAAGGCTTGCACGAGCTCACCAACAATAAGCTTTTACTCATCATTATTTGAAATAATTTATGAGGTATGGTATTATCAGTATGTTCATTAGCATGATGAGGAATAATATTAATAGTTGACTGACTCATAATTGCCGCAACCTCTTCAAAAGGTCTATAGCCTACAAATTCCACACTATTCTCTACATTGTTTTCACTAGTAATTGACTTAAGTTTTGCTTCAACATCTTTATTCCCTTTTCCTACTAAAAACAATTTTGCTGTTGGTATTTTCTGAACGATAGTTTTCATCCCAGCAATGGCAGTATCTAAACCTCTATGCGGACCAAAACCCCCTACGTAGGTTATTGAGAAAACATCGCTATCAATAATATGCTGTTTATTATTAGCTTCAAAATTAGCTTGAAACGATTTTTTTTCATGATTGGAAATGACATGCATTTTTGATGGATTAATCTGAAAATTAGTATGTAGTTTCTTTTTCATTTCCTCAACCACACAAATAATAGTATTATATTTTTTACAATACTTTTCTTCCTTTTTAGACCAATTTTTCGGATTCATAAAAATGGAATTCTTTATCCTTAATACTGGGCTTTTCTTCCATAAAAACCATGTTTTTAAAGCTTCAGGATAATTTTCATGCAAATCTAAAATCAAACCTTTAACTTCATGTTTAAACAAATAACAGGTTCCAGCCAAAGGAAGATCATGCACATGTAAAAAACCAATTGTATATTTCTTAAAAACTTTTTTTAGATTAAAATAGAAAAACAAATTTATATTAAAAACACTTTCAAAAATATCATGAATTCCTTTTTTAAATGTAGTATAATTCTTTCCTATTCTATATACTTGAACGCCATTAATTTCTTCTTGTGTAAGTTGTGATGTGTATTTTGGACAAACCACCAATACTTTTTTACCGTTTTCAGCTAGAGCTTCTGCTTCTTTTCTTACCCTAATATCATTAGGATAAGAGCCATCAACAACCATACAGATGTAAGCGTTATTTGTCATTTCTTTCAGCGTAAACGGCGTAATATCTTGGTGTGTATTTTCTTAATATCGGTCTAAACCCAATTTGGTTGATTGGACTGGTCCACTTTTCGGTAGTTTTAATCTCCCAACCAGATTTTTCTAATAACCAATCAAATTGCCAATCTTCAAATTCATGGTAATGTCTATCCCATTTGTCTGTTTTTGATTGATAAGCTTTTGCAAACCATAAATCAAGAGGTATTGACGCTACTAACTTAGTAGACTCTATAGCTCTTAATACATTAAAAGGAGCTATTAAATGTTCAAAAATCTCAAAAGCAGTAACCGCATCAACCTTGTGTTTTTTTACTATTTCTGGTAAGATATCTAAATCTTCACCTTCTGTATTTATTACCGTATAGCCGTGCTCTTCCATAATTTCACAAAAAGGATTTCGAATTCCTAAATCTAAAATAGTTGCTGGTGCTGGTAAAACCTTTTGTAGGAATTTTATAGTATGTGCGTATCGTTTATTTGGTAGTTGGTTGTACATTTTTTTTTCTTTCTATAAAAAACCATCCTAAAGGTATCAATACTAAAAACGCATAAGAAATTAAAGTTATAGTATTTCCTTTTTGAATTACTGTCGGCTCAAATTTAAAAACAATTTCACGTTTTCCTTCTGGTATTACCAAAGCTCTCAATACATAGTTTACTCTTAGTATCGGGTCTTTAATACCATCAACATAAGCTACCCACCCATCTTTATAATACATATCAGAAAATACCGCCAATTGTGTACTTGTGGTCACACTTTTAAATTTTATTTCATTGGCTTGATAAGAAATTAATTCAATAGATGCTAAACTGTCAATTTTAAAATTAGTTTTTGGCAGTAAATCTTTAAATTCACTATTTACAATCGCTTTCTGTTTGGTATTTAAACTATCTAAGGCTCTAATTTCTTCATCGGCAGTATTAACAAATTTAACTTCACTCACAAACCATGCATTGCCATTAGCTTCTGTATTTTTTTGCAATCTAGCTTGACCTTGCTTATCAGGAAAAACAATATATTTAGTGTTGAGCATGTTTAAGACATTGAAGTTGTTTTTAGCAATTTGATGCTCAAATAACTCTTCGTAACGTCTTGGCTTTGCTGCGTGATAACCTCCAATAGAATTATGGAAATACGAAGTACTACCATCATTCATTGGGTTTACTGTAAAATTAGCAACTCTATAATAGGATTTATCCTTTAAGATTTCTTTGTCAACTTCAGAAGCTTGAAAAGGAGTTTCTTTCTGCCTTTTAGAAATAAAATCATCATTGTTTAAATAACGTTTGTTTACACCAACCAAATCAAATAAAATCAAAATTGCAAATGCTAATATTGCAATATCTTTATTGAGTTTTTTCTTAAAAAACGCCCAAAGAATACCTGCTGACAGTACAATTAATAATAATGACCGTAAACTATCTTTAAAGAACAGAGATTTTCTATCTGATAAAATAGCATCCATAAAACCCGGGAATTGTTCTTCATAACCTGCCATACCAACATCTCTAGCACTTTCAAAACTAAATAAACTTGTTCCGAAAAGGGTAAATAACAAGGCTACTCCTCCTACTCCATATACCGCATATTTTAAAGATTTTAGTTTGACTTCATCTTTGGTCTCAGATTTAAAAAATTGGTTCAATCCTAAAATTGCCAATAACGGCACCGCCAATTCTGTAATCACCTGAAAAGAAGAAACTGCTCTAAATTTGTTATATAAAGGGATGTAATCAATAAAAAAATTAGTCAGTGTAGGAAAATTCTTACCCCAACTCAACAAAATAGAAAATACTGTTGCAGCGAGTAACCACTTTTTTAACTTTCCTTTTACCAAGAACAATCCTAAAACAAATAAAAACAACAATACGGCACCAATATAAGCTGGTGCTTCAACAAAGATTTGTGCTCCCCAATATCCAGGGAAATTTTCAGAAAACCCTTTGGCTTCTTTTCTACCTATTTCATCTTTTAAAAAAGCATATGTTTTAGAATCTTTACCTAGATTTTCTCTACTTCCCCCTCCATAAAATCTAGGTATCAATAAGTTAAAAGTTTCAGCAATACCATAACTATACTCCGTAATATACTCCCTTGACAAGCCTGTAGTTACATCTTTTTTAGGAGTGCCTTCAGGTGTTAATGTCAATTCACTTTGACTTCTAGTACTTACCTTTGCATATTCTTTAGTCGCTAATAAACTCGTTGCATTTACGCCAATAGCTAAAACAACTGCAACTAATAATACCACTGCTCCTTTAAAAAAGTCAGGTATTGCTTTTTCTTTTACAGCATCAATTAAGTAAAAAACAACTAATATCAGTACCATAAATAACAAATAATACGTCATTTGTGGGTGACTGGCATTGACTTCAAAAGCCATACCTAAAGCAGTAAGCACAAATCCGATTAAATAATTACGTTTAAAAACGGATAATATACCTGCCAATACTATTGGCATATAAGCAATAGCATGAGCTTTTGCATTGTGTCCTGCTCCGAAAATTATAATCAAATATGTTGAAAAGCCAAAAGCCAATGAGCCTACTATGGCCAATTTCCAATCTACTTTTAATACCGCTAGCAGTATAAAAAAACTTAAAAAATACAGAAATAAGTAATCGGCAGGTCTAGGTAAAAAACGCAATAATAAATCGGCTTTTTTAATATAATTATGGGGATAATAAGCACTTATATTATAAGCTGGCATACCGCCAAAGGCCCTGTTTGTCCAATAAGGTTCTTGATTGTGTTCTTTTCTAAAATCTACTATCTCTTTAGACATTCCTCTAAATTGAGCAATATCACTTTGATATAATTTTTTTCCTTCTAAAACTGGAGAAAAATAAGCTAAAGCAGCAATAATAAATACTAAAATTGCAATAACAAAAGGTGCTATTTTATTGTTTTTCATATATCATTTTCTATTCAATATCTTCATAATCAACATACTCACCAACACTCTTATTACTTTTTGAATGGGTGTCTGGAGCTTTATCTACAATCGTTTCGCCTTCCTTCATGGTTGTTTGATTTGAATTAGTTTGATGTTGTTGTTGTTCATTAAATTTCTTCTCAACTTTTTGCATCATTTTTTTTAAAAATAATGGAAAAACCAACCTCCCAATTATTTTAAGTACATAATATATGGTTATTATAATTAGTATTGTTTTCATAAAGTTAATGAGACCTGCTTCTTGCATAAAATTCTACTTCAAAAATAATTTTAATATTTGTCCTCAAAAATAACAATTTGAACGCAACTAAAACGTTAAGTAATAAATAATACCAAAAGAAAATATTGTTTAGTCTAATAAACAATTTATTTTTCCAGGTTTCTGTGTTAAAAAAATTAGTTATAACCAAGGCTATGACTACTATTTTTGCTTTGAACTCGAAAAAAATAATTTTATTTATTTTAAACAAAACAACATCTTCATTTGATATAAAATATTTATTTTGTAGTATTAAAACACAAGTATGCAGAAAATTGGTTTGTTTTTATTATTTATTTTATGTTTTCAACTAAGTAATGCTCAATATACTGAGCTTATCAATTCTAAAAGACCAGGGTTTTCTGACAGCCCATATAGTGTTGGTACAGGTGTTTATCAAGTAGAAGCAGGTTTGTTTTATAAAAATATTGGTAATTACTTATACTACGATCAAAAAACGAAGGAAAGTATTCGTTATAAAGCCAATTCAATCGGTACTGACATTACATTAAGAACAAGTCATTTTTTTGAGAGATTAGAATTAGACTTAGATATAGCTTTTGTTAGCGAAAGCAGGGATTATCTAGAACCCACAGTACATCAAGAATCCGTATTAGGTTTAAGTAAACTAACTTTTGGTGCAAAGTACATGGTATATTCGCCAAAGTATACAGATAAAACAAAAGAAATACGGAGTTGGAAAAAAAGAAACAGTTATGATTGGAAAAGATTGATTCCGACTGTGGGTGTTTATGCAGGTATAAACACTAACTTTTTAAGTAAATTGCATAAGAATCCAGATGGGATAAGCCCAAGGGTAGCTATTTACACTCAAAATGATATCACAAATAGATTTATACTATTGACTAATTTCATTTCTGATAAATTATTTACAGATGAAGCAGAAAATTCATTTATTATTACCGCAACCTATACTTTAACCGAAAAAATAGCTATTTTTGGAGAATCGCAAGGATTCTTAAGAAAGAACGTACCTAATGATTTTCAATATGGAGCTGGAGGTGCATATTTACTTCATAAGAATTTACAAGTAGATGCTTCTCTTCGATTTATTAACGATGAAAGAGGCGATCATACCTTTTTAGCTGGAGCTGGTCTTTCATGGCGTTTAGACAGGCATAAAGACAAGTTTAATATGGTAGATTCTGAAGGGAAAGCAACCAAACAGAAAAGAGAAGGTGGTAGTTTCTTTTCAAGATTATTTAATAGAAAAGATAAAAAACAACGTAAAGTTAAAAAGGTTAAAGCTAGAAAACAAAAAATAAAAAAGCTAAAACCTAAAATGACCAAAGCTCAAAAAAGATTAGAAAAAGAAGAGAGAAAGAAAGCTAAAGAAGATGCTAAAAATAATAAGTCTAGCAGATCTAATAAGCACAAAAACACTCCTAAAAAGAGTAAACAAAAAACTGAGCAAAAAAAGGAAAAACCAAAAGGGTATAATAAAAATTATGATCCTTTCAAAGATGATATAGATGATAGTGATGATTAAGGAAGTCTTTTCTAAAAGTGAATTAAAAAAATTTGTTACATTTCCTTTTAGTTTATATAAAGACAACCCATATTGGATACCACCTATTATTAATGATGAATTGGCAGGTTTTGACAAAACCAAAAATCCAGCTTTTGACAATGCAGAAGCTCGTTTTTTTCTTGCCTATAAAAACAATACCATTGTAGGTAGAGTTGCCGCAATCACTAACTTTACAGAAATCAATCAACAAGGTTTAAAAAAAATGCGATTTGGCTGGTTTGATGTTATTGATGACATTAATGTAAGCAAAGCTTTATTAGATAAGGTTACAGAAATTGGAAAGCAGCATCAACTTGAATATATTGAAGGCCCTGTCGGATTTTCAAATCTTGATAAAGTAGGTGTGTTAATTGAAGGATTTGATCAATTAGGAAATATGATTACCTGGTACAATCATCCTTATTATAAAGAGCATTTAGAACAATTAGGTTACATAAAAGAGAAAGAATACATTGAGCATATTTTTCCTTTTAGCAATGTTAAACCTGAGCTTTTCTTCAAAGCCCAAACATTAATTAAAAAACGATATCAACTTAAAGCTCTTAATTTCACAACTACTAAAGAAATAATGCCTTATGTAGATAAAATGTTCGATTTGTTTAATGAAAGTTATGCTAAACTCTCCACATTTGTTCCTATATCAGATACTCAAAAAACTTATTTTAAAAAGAAATACATTAGTTTCATCAATCCTGAATATATCCAATTTGTAACTGATAAAAATGATAATTTGGTTGCTTTTGCCATTGTTATGCCTTCCTTTTCTGAAGCGTTACAAAAAATTAATGGTAAACTTTTTCCTTTGGGAATATTCAAACTATTAAAAGCTAGAAAACACAGTAAAGATGTCATATTTTACCTTATAGGAGTACATCCTGATTATCAAAATAAAGGCGTACATGCAATAATTTTTAATGAATATTATAATACTTTTACTAAAAAAGGAATTGTAAACTGTATTAGAACTCCTGAGTTGGAAGACAATATTGCTATTCATCAAATATGGAAACATTTTGACCCGAAAATTAATAAAAGGCGTAGAACCTACCGTAAAGAAATAATCCCCTCTGCCTTTGGCATCTCCACAAAAGGAGAGAATTAAAAGTTGAACACCTTTGACTAAATCAACAAAACTAAAATATGCAACTTTTTTACAACGCTAAAATAACTGATAACAACAAACAGTTTAACTTTGACAAAACTGAAAGTAGACATATCGTTAAAGTATTACGTAAAAAAACTGGAGATCAACTATTTATCACTAATGGTAAAGGTAAATTATTCACTTCTGAAGTGAGTATTGCTAGTGATAAAAAGTGTATGGTCATTATTATCTCTGTTGAAGATAAACCAAAGCCATGGGATTATTATTTACACATTGCTATTGCACCAACAAAAAACATTGATAGGTTTGAATGGTTTTTAGAAAAAGCTACAGAGATTGGGATTGATGAAATCACACCAATACTCTGTGATCATTCTGAAAGAAAAATTATAAAAATGGATCGATTGAATCGAATCATTGAATCTGCTATGAAGCAATCGCTAAAGTTTCAACTACCAAAACTGAATACGCTTACAACTTTTACGGACTTTATACAACAAAAAAACAATGGTGATTCATACATTGCTCATTGTGAAAAAACGGATAAACAACTACTGAAATCTATTTTAAAACCCAAACAGAATACAACACTATTAATTGGCCCAGAAGGCGATTTTTCAAATTCGGAAATTACAGCTGCTATTCAAAAAGGAGTTATCCCTGTTTCTTTAGGCGATAGTAGATTACGTACTGAAACTGCTGGCTTAACAGCTACGCAAATAGTTTCATTTGTAAACCAATAAAAAAGCACCACAATAATTTGTGATGCTTTAAAATTTAATTCTTGTAATATCAATTCTTAGCTTTTTGTAGCCTTTACATCAATTTGAAATTCAATGTTATCGCCAATCATCTTATCTTTTGCTAAATCAGTAAAAAATTTACCTGATTTAAATTTGATATCCCAATCCGTTCTATCAATTGTAAAAGGTTCACTTTTAAAGGTAACATTATTACCATCAACAGAAATTATTGCAGGAAATTCAATGTTCTTTTTAATGTTTTTTATGGTTAAATTTCCTTTTACAATAGTTTTCCCTTCTTTTTCTTCAACTCCTGTAATTGAAAAAGCACTAGAAGGATGATTTTCTACATCAAAAAAGTCTGGGCTAGCTAAATGCCCTACTAACTTTCCGTTGTATTCAGTATTTTCAATGTCTAGGTTTTTAATTGTTTTCATATCAATTACAAAATTACCCGCATTTAACTTTCCATCATCAAAAGCCAAATAGCCTTCAGAAATCTGAATGGTACCGTTATGAAACTCTCCAGGCTTAAAGCCTTTCCAAGCTAGTGTAGAACTATCTGCATCTGCTGTATAAGTAACAGCTTTTTCTTCAACTTTAGTCACTTCCTCAGCTTCTGTTGCCTCAGTTTTATTCTTGGCATCTTTACATGCTATAACTGATAATCCGATAAACAGAATTGTAGTGAATTTTAAAATTTGATTTTTCATTTT
>DOIV01000219.1 GCA_003511845.1 Flavobacteriaceae bacterium
CTTATTCTTATCAGAAATGTCAGTATTTGTAATGGTATTAGGTGTTTCTTTTTTTGTGTCATTATTATTATAAAACCAAGATCCTACAGAAATAAATACAATTAGAATTGCCGCTGCTCCTGCAAAACGCATCCACAGCGGTACAACTCTTCTCTTTCTCTTTTTCACAAGTTTTTGCTCAATATCTTTCCAAACATGAGCTTCAGGATAAACTTCATAATCTTTAAATTTTTCCTGAAATAACCTTTCTATATTTTTTTTATCACCCATTATTAAAGTGCTTCATTTTTTTTTAATTGATTTAAATCAATTTTATTTCTTAAAATTACCTTTGCTCTAGATAGGTTTGATTTTGATGTGCCTTCAGAGATACTTAACATACTGGCAATCTCTTTATGAGGATAACCATCTAACACATATAAATTAAAAACCAATCGATATCTGGTTGGTAAACCTTGAATTAAGTCTAGTAAAAAGTCTAGTGAAATATTTTCATCATCTATTTCTACATCAACCTCATCAGGTATTTCTTCACTAATTAAATTTAAAACATTTTTTTCTCTATAGGTTTGTAACGCTGTATTGATAATGATTCTTTTCAACCAGCCTTCAAAAGAACCTTTAAATTTATACTGTTCAATTTTATCAAAAATGGTTAAAAAGCCATTGTGTAAATTGTCTTGTGCTTCTTGATAATTTCTTGAATACTTTAAGCACAAACCGAATAACTTACCAGAAAAAAGCTGGTAAATTTCAGATTGTGCTTTTCTATCATGTTGCTTACAGCCATTTATGAGCTGGTTTAAACTCATCTATTGTTTTTACTTAATTGATTACTGGTACAATAACGTCTTCGAAAATATCTCCTCTTCCATCTTTACCTTTCCATAATCGAAAGATATAATCTTCTCTTTGATTTACATGGACTACAAATTCATGTTCTTTTTCTATAATTGCTTGAGTACAATTCGTACCTGAATTAACCAATGCTGTTATTGCCACAATTCTAGATGTATTATCATATTCATAATATAAATTATAAAAGGAGTGACATCCGTCAGGTAAATCATAAGTAACCTTTACGGTGTATGAAGAACCAAATTCGAACTCGTCAGGAAAAACAGCTTCTTTTATCGGTAATGTTTTAAGTGATAAATTTGTATTGCTATCATCATCTTGACTACATGATGAAAATGTAAGTACAAGCAAAAGAGTTATTACTATATTTTTAATCATAATTCTACTTTTTTTATTCTACTTACTTATTAGATGCTAAAACTAATTATAGTTGCGTAAAAATTTTGTTTTTTTTCTATTTAGGACTTCCAACTTTACCAATAAAACTTACGGCCTGAGTTGTTTTTTCTGTTATTAAAAAAAGAAACGGCCTGTTTAAGGTAAATATATTTTCCAATCCAATAGATGTTGTTCCTACCCCAACTGCTGTTACAGCTGCAGCTTCTGTACCTTGTTCATTTACTTCTATATAGGTTTTTTGCAAAACGAATGATATTTGTGTAGCGGTATTACTTATACCACTAAAATCTGCTTGATCTGTAAAAGCAATTTCTAAACCTAAGTTTTGTAACGCTTTGTTAAACATTTTTTTATAAGAAAAAGAAAACTTAGGCATACTAAGTGAAACCGTCTCTTTTGTATATTGATTGAGCCATTCGCTCCAATGATTTTCATTCATTACCAGTACTAATTCTTTAATAGATTTATCTACATTTGGTAACAAAATAACCATATTATATTTATCATTTTTATAAGGCAGTAAAATTGATGAAAAAAGATCGTTTTTTAAATATAATAAATCCTGAGTCATATTCATCATTTCCACCTCTTTAGTACTATTTTTATTAATATAAAAAGGTTTTAAAGTAGTGTTTTTAGGATCAAAAGTGTACTTCCAATCACTTTTAAAATACAGAGCATTTATAGCATACATAACCATATTTGAAGGAATATTCTCAATAATAGTTGGTATTTTTTCTTGTGTTTTATCAGAAACCCAATCATTAATAATATTTACTGAATTAGGGTTTTTGAAATCTATATTTTGTACTTCAGCATTGTAAAAAAGTTTATTACGTTTAATAAAATCTTCTTTAACTTGAAAATTATTGTCGATCCACAATGAATTTGCAATATTAAATGTAGAGCCTAAAGTATTTTCAGTTAAATGATTGATTATACTTTGGTTTACCGTATTGATCTCATTTAAAGATGCGTCTCCATAATTAAAAACGTGATTAAATGCATTTAGCGTTTCGTTTTTTGCACCATTATGCACCATTCCTAATGCTAAAGAAGCACTTACAGGTGAAATCATATAATTTGCTTCGGCTTCTTCTTTTGCTATTTTCTTAAAAATAGAAAATGCAAATTTATTATTTGCCTTAATTATTTTCTCGCTTTTTGGAATAGATTTAAATGAATGTTCCGTTTCATCGCTATCTGTATTACAAGACATAAAGACTATAATCGAAAAAAATAGAATAAGGGTTTTGTGTTTTTTCATAACATCAAAGGTTTTGTGTTTTAGATGAGTGAAATATCAAATAGTTGCGTAAAATTAAATTACTTTTGCTTTAATTGATGTCTTTATGCTTAAAAACGCGTTTTTATCTGTACAAACTGATGATGATTTTGAACAGCTTGCTCTTCAAATATTTAAGCATCAAGCAGTGAATAATGTTGTTTACAGTCAATTTTTAAAACATTTAAATATTTCTATTTTATCTGTTAAGCACCTTAAAGATATTCCTTTTTTACCCATTCAGTTTTTTAAAAGTCATAAAGTTCTCAGTTCAACTCAAAAACCACAGGAAACCTTTACCAGTTCTGGTACTACAGGAAGTTTAACCAGTAAACATTATGTTACTGATTTGTCAATATATGAAAACAGTTATTTAAAAGCTTTTACTCGTTTTTATGGAGAGATTGAAGAAATTACAGTGTTGGCATTATTACCATCATATTTAGAGCGTAATGGTTCTTCTTTAATCTATATGGTTGACGATTTAATTAAAAAATCAAATAACACAGAAAGTGGCTTTTTTCTCAATAATTTAGATGAATTGGCTCAAAAACTCATCAAATTGACCAAAAAAGGACAAAAAACACTCTTAATTGGTGTTTCTTTTGCTTTGTTAGATTTGATTAAAACCTATCAATTTCAACTTAAAAACACCATTGTTATGGAAACTGGTGGTATGAAGGGTAGAAGAAAAGAGTTAATCAGAACCGAATTACATAACATCCTAAAAAAAGGATTTGGAGTAGAAAATATCCATTCTGAATATGGAATGACAGAATTACTAAGTCAAGCTTATTCAGATGGAAATGGTATTTTTAAAACTCCTCCTTGGATGAAAATAGTAATCCGTGACACTGAAGACCCTTTGCAATTACTCTCTAACAATCAAACAGGAGGTATCAATATTATTGATTTGGCAAATGTCAATTCTTGTTCTTTTATTGCTACTCAAGATTTAGGAAAAGTTTACTCTAATAGCACTTTTGAGGTATTAGGCAGGTTTGACAATTCAGATATTAGAGGTTGTAATTTGATGCTTCAATAAGTTCGGTTAAAATAACTTTTTTATCAATTCATCTTCTACTAAATTCGGTAGTGTTACCTTTAAATTTGGAGTACGTTCCATTTCACGTTTTACAGCAAATAATGCTTCATCGTTTCTAGCCCAACTTCTACGTGCAATTCCGTTATTAACATCGTAAAACAACATGCTTTTTAAGCGTTCTTCTGCTTCAGGAGTTCCATCCAATAGCATACCGAAACCTCCATTAATTACTTCTCCCCAACCAACACCGCCACCATTGTGTATTGACACCCAAGTTGCACCTCTAAAACTGTCGCCAATTACATTATGGATAGCCATATCTGCGGTAAATTGACTGCCATCATAAATATTTGAAGTTTCTCTATATGGAGAATCCGTACCGCTTACATCATGATGGTCTCTACCTAAAACAACAGCACCAATTTTTCCTTTAGCAATAGCATCATTAAAGGCTTTGGCAATTTTCACACGCCCTTCAGCATCAGCATATAGAATTCGAGCTTGTGAACCAACTACCATTTTATTCTTTTTAGCATTTGCAATCCATGTAATATTGTCTTGCATTTGCAATTGTATTTCTTCTGGAGAATTGTTCATCAACTCTTGTAAAACTTCTTTTGCAATTTTATCTGTTTTGTCTAAATCCTCTGGTTTTCCAGAAGTACAAACCCATCTGAATGGTCCAAAGCCATAATCAAAGCACATAGGGCCTAAAATATCTTGTACATAAGATGGGTATTTAAAATCAATATTATTTTCAGCCATAATAGCTGCACCTGCTCTAGATGCTTCTAATAGAAAGGCGTTACCATAATCAAAGAAATAAGTACCTTTTGAAGTGTGCTTATTAATAGAATTTGCATGTCTTTTCAATGTCGCTTGTACTTTAGTTTTAAAAACTTCTGGATCTTCACTTAGCAACCTATTAGATTTCTGATAAGAAATATCAACTGGATAATAACCACCAGTCCAAGGAATATGCAACGAAGTTTGATCAGAAGCAATATGGATAAAGATATTTTCAGTATCAAACCGTTCCCAAACTTCTACTATATTACCAATAAAAGCAATGGAAACAATCTCATCATTTTTTTGTGCTTGTTGAGTTCGGTTAACCAAATCATCAATAGTATCAATCAATACATCAACCCAACCTTGTTCGTGTCTTTTTCTTGCTGCTTTTTCATTTACTTCTGCAATAACCGTAATACAACCTGCAATATTTCCAGCTTTAGGCTGAGCACCACTCATACCGCCTAAACCTGAAGTTAAAAATATTTTTCCTGCGGGTGACTCATCCTTTTTTAATATTTTTCGAAAAGCATTCATTACTGTAATTGTAGTTCCATGCACAATGCCCTGAGGGCCAATATACATAAACGAACCTGCTGTCATTTGTCCGTATTGTGTTACACCCATAGCGTTGTATTTTTCCCAATCGTCAGGTTTTGAGTAGTTAGGAATCATCATTCCATTCGTAACAACTACACGAGGGGCATTTTTTGACGAAGGAAACAACCCCATTGGATGACCTGAATATAGATGTAAAGTCTGTTCATTGGTCATAGTAGCTAAATACTGCATGGTTACTAAATATTGTGCCCAGTTTTGAAATACAGCTCCATTACCTCCATAAGTAATTAACTCTTCTGGGTGTTGTGCTACAGCAGGGTTCAAGTTGTTTTGAATCATCAGCATAATAGCTGCAGCCTGTAGTGATTGTGATGGGTATTCATTGATTGGTCTTGCGTAAAAATCATAGTTTGGTTTAAAACGATACATATAAATACGCCCATAAGCTTGTAATTCACGTGAAAATTCAATAGCTAATTCTTGATGGCATT
>DOIV01000307.1:0-966 GCA_003511845.1 Flavobacteriaceae bacterium
CCGTATAACCCCTGTTTCATTATTGGCTTCGCTTGTAATATCCTTTAAATGGCTGAGTTGCATTAAATTTCTACGGAGTGGTTTTACCACAGCATCTTCCAACTGTCTTGCAGACATATTTTCGGCTGATACTTGCACCGTAATCTCAGGAATATCAATATCGGGCATTAATGATACTGGGATAAAACCAAAGGCGTAGAGTCCTAGAATAAGGATACCAAGGGCAGTCATTAAAACGGCAATGGGTTTGTTAATTAGAAATTTTACCATAAGTCATTTTATATATTAAAAACAGATATCTTTCTATTTATTTGTTTTTAATGATTTTATAGCAACTTCCGTATCATGTGCCAAATTCAAATTACCAGCTACCACAATAGTATCTCCTGTTTTTAGAGTGGCACTACTTTTATCGGGGTGAGGGATCACCGTATATTGCCTGCTATTTTCGTTAGTAGTTTGCACATATGTCCAATAGGTTTTACCAGATTTCACAGTAAACAATACTTCTTGATTTTGACGCAGAATAACAGCAGTTTTTGGTACTACAAATTGATTGGGTATATCTTTTTGTATATAGACCTTTACATTCATACCTTCCAATAGTTTACCATCATTTTTCACCTTGGCTTTTACCAAAATAGTGCCGTCTTTTTCTACTTGAGGGTTAATCGTAGTTATTTTACCTTGGTACGTTTTGTTTAAGGCAAAAGGTTTAATTTGTATTTCCCCATTTACTGCGATTTCTGAAACTTCTGATTCTATAAGGTAAAATTCTACTTCAAATACCTTGTCATTTATTAAGGACATCACTTCTGTACCAGCATTAATGTGCTCGTATTGTTTGCTTTTAATTGTAGCTATTTTACCGCTAAAAGGCGCTATAAGTTTAGTGGCTTTTAAATTAAACTCTGCATTTTGTAATTCGTGTAAGGCATCTTTATAACCAGAGCGAATGGCAAGCAT
>DOIV01000307.1:1351-5384 GCA_003511845.1 Flavobacteriaceae bacterium
AATTTATCTTGAAAATCTAACTCTGCTTTTTTTAAGCTTATTTTAGCTTTAGTATAGGCTTGTTGGTAAGTAAACGCTTTTAAAACAGCGAGGGTTTGTCCTTTTTTAACATAGTCTCCATTTTTTATATAGATTTTTTCTAAATTTTCGCCTACATCAAACTTTAGGGAGTTTTTTTGTAAGGCTATTAGTTTACCATTACTTATGATTTCTTTTTTAAAGGTTTCCTGTTTTAAAATCATCACATCAACCTCGTTCTTTTCGGGGAGGTATTGTTTTTTTTCTATACGATCTTCTTTTGCCTTGGTTTGTTCTTGTTTACAAGAATTAAAAAAAAGAAAACATATCAATAAAATAATACTACTAATTTTGATTTTATAAAATGTAATATACACTTGAATTATTTTTAAATTATGTAAATATTTAGGGTTTAATTATTTTTTTAATACAGTTTTTTTAACCATTATATATTTGTTTTTATAAGGTATCCAGTGTTTAAATCATAGGAATAAATTGTTTCATTATCATTTGAAACACCAATAGTATTAATTCTTCTATCTAAATTTATTTTTTTTACTGGATTACCGTTCCAATCATAAACAAAAATAGATGCTCCTGTTTGCCATTTAAATCTATCAGATTCTGATCTATTTTCGGGTTTATGCCCTGAATAGATTAAATATATAAAGTCATCCGTAAAAGCACTACCAACAAATGTTTTTTTTGTTTCCTTAGTTTTACCCATAAAATAATAAGAACCCTTACCCTGTTCCATTCTATCTTGAGTAAAATACACGTCATAATTTTCAGGTCCTTGGGTTGCTATACATTTACCTGAATTAATATCATATATTTCAAGAACATCGCTATAGCGATAAGCCATTAATGCTTTGTTTTTTTTGTAGTTAAAGCCTATACTAGAGCTATGAGCGTCCCTAATAGTTGAAATATCTATATTGTTCCATACCTCTTTGTATTTCCCAAAGCCCTTTATCTCTTTATTCAAACTTAAATCAACTTTTTCTATTTTTGATTTTGATGACGTTCCCCATTTATTAATCCCTAAAAAATTCAAACTATCAATAAAAGCAACACTACCATAAAAGTAATATTCTTCAGTATCTTCCTTTTTTAAATTAAATTCTTGATATAATGAATCAGTATTGTTGATGAGAAACTTCTTTTTGTCTAAAAAAACAACCTTGAATAAAGATGGGTCATAGAACCAAATTCTGTCTTTTAAAACCCCAAATTTACCACCACCAATAGATTCAAAAGGTCCTTTGCCTTTTGCTACATAGCCTTTTAATAATTTATTGCTTTTTAAAGAATAGTTATACAAAAAATAATTAGCCCCCTTTCTTTCATTACTTATTGCCAAAGTAGAGTCTATAATATGAATTTCCTGAGGTACCCCTTCCTTATATTCAAATAAATTACTAAAATTAACATTGTCTTCTTTAGGGAACTTATTAAATTTTATTGCATTTTTATTGATTGTTAATAGGTTACTTTCATTCTTTTTGCAAGAACTTATTACTAGTATCAAAAAGAGCAGAAGTGGTTGTATTTTTTTCATTTCATAAATTAGGTTTAATTAATGATACTGTCTATTTCTTTTCGGTAAGGAACTTTTCCTTTTATCGTTAATATTTTAGGAGAATCTTTACCATTATAATGTACGCTAATGGTTTTATTAAAACGCCCTGGGTATTTGGCATCATAAATAACTTTTATTTCTCCTTTTTTATTTGGCTGTAATGGTTCTTTTGGGTATTCTGGTACTGTACAGCCGCAATCTGTTTCTACATCTGAGATTATTAATGAATTATCTCCTGTGTTAGAAAAATTAAAAATTGCCGTTACCTCTTTTTCAGCTGAAATTTCATTAAAATCGAAAAGCTCTGTTTTAAAACTTCTCATAGCACCTTTTTCTTCTAATTTTTTACACGAAATACATATAAAAACAAAGAAAATTAATACTATTATAGCTTTTTTTGAAATTTTCATTTTTTTACACGTTTTTGTATTTCTTGTAGATATAATTCTTTTATTTTTTTGGAAGCGGTCGGGTTTCCTATAACTAAAATGGTATTGTTTTTATCTACCAATACTGTTTCAAACATTTTATTGGACTTCATAAACGGATTTTTATTTACAAACTCTTTCTTTATGTCTAAAAAAAGGGATATTGAAAACCTTTAATTTTTTCCGTTTCACATAAATATTTGAGCAATTCAAATTCATCGTTAGAACTACATACTAAAACTATGGGAACTTTTACTTCTTTAAAATCGGCAACTATATTTATCCATAAATTTACACGACTAATGCAGGTACCACAAGAAGCATCTAATTTTGAATAAATTTTATACTCAGATTTTTCAATATCTTCATTGCTATATATATAGTTGGAAAAAGGACTGTAAGCAACCAAACTATCTGGAATAATTAATTTACTGCCCAAAGTAGTTTCTATAATAGGTCTAACAGGCTCTAATTGTTCAGTTTTTTTAATCTCTTTACAAGATGCCAAAGCAAAAATACTTAGTAATAAAAATATTCTCATTTTATATCAGCTTTTAAGATATACCCAGAATTGGGGTCAAAAGAATAAAGTGTTTTGTCATCTTTAGACACAGCAATTGCCATAATATTTCTATCTAATATTATTTTTTTCACAGGGTTTCCGTCCCAATCATATACGTGAATATACTTTGCGTAATTATAATTAAATTTAATATCCGTTATATTTTTTTGATGTTTTTTTTTACCTGAAAAAGGTAAATAAATATATTTATCCGTAACTGTTCCACCCACAAAGGTGTTGATAATTTCTTTGTCTTTAAGAAATAAATTAATAACACCTTTTTTTTGGAATTTCAGTTTTAATTCATTAGATATGGGTCCCCTAACTACCTTATTATTTGCTTCATTTTTTAAATCAAAAAGCTCTATGGCATCAACCCTGCGGTAAGCCATGACTACTTTGTCTCCTGAGGGCTTAGACAGTAAAAATGCTTGGTAAGCCGCTTTAACGCCATCAATAGGCGTGTTTCTATTTGGAATATCAAAGGTTCCATAAGTATTTGATTCAATATTTTTATCTAAATCAAATTCTTGAATTTTAATTTTAGAATACCTGTTTCCATTTACTACATATTTGTTGTTTTTTACAAAAGCCATAGAATAATAAGATTGATCTGTTGGGAACCATTGGAAATTATCTGCTACTCCTAAAAAAAGGCTATCTTTATTTACTTGGAGAATTTTTTTTAAAATTCCATCATACATCCAAAAAATATTTTTATGTACACCAAATCCGGTAGTAGACAGCACTTCATTTGGGCCTCTTCCTTTTTGAACATATCCTTTTGAATATACATTAGATTTTATATTGTAATTGTAAAAATTATATCCTTTTTTTACTTTAGAATTTTCGATTATTAAAATAGAATCTGTCAATACCATACTGTATGGTTCTCCTTTTTTAAATTCTGCTATTTCCTTAAAGAGCACTTTTTCATTTTTAGGAAATTCAGAAAATGATTCTATGTTATCATTCAATATAACAATATGCTTATTTTTATTACAGGCTGTAAATAATGCTATAATTACAATTGTTTTTAAAAAATATTTTGTGCTGCTATTTGTCTTTAATTTCATTTTTAAAATTTTAGTTTTCTATATTCCATCTCAAAAAAGTGGTTTATATATGCTATAAACCACTTTTGAATTAAAAAGAGTTATTGGTCACATGTATCCAAAAAACAGAACTTAGATTATAAGTTCGCTTAATTGCAATGTATTTTAGAGTTTCTTTATTATTAGTTATTTTTTTATTCATTATTCTTATTTAGACTAAATATAAATTATTGTAAATGTAGTAAAAATTTGGCAACCACATTATTCCAAGATTCCACGTCTAAAATACAGGTTCCGCAAGAGGCGTCTATTCTGGAATAAACTTTTAATCATTTTTTGGGTTAATTCCACGACGCTTGCGTCGAAATAAAAAGGGAATTCCTATTTA
>DOIV01000111.1 GCA_003511845.1 Flavobacteriaceae bacterium
CTAAGCATGGTGGGTCTAGTTGGCAAAAACTAGCGTGTAAAAATTTACCAAACATAAAAGAAGGCGAAGCTGCTTTTGCCGCTAGTAATAGCAATATTGCTATTTATAAAAACAATGCTTGGTTAGTAACTGGAGGAAAACATGCCAGAGTTTTTCACAGCCCAGATATGGGAGAAACATGGTCGGTGTATGACACACCCATTGTGCAAGGTGATGAAATGACAGGTATTTATAGTGTTGATTTTTTTGATTCAAATAGTGGAATTATATTTGGCGGTAATTGGAATGATAAAGCTAACAACATGAACAATAAAGCCATCACAAAAGATGGTGGTAAAACTTGGCAGTTAATTGCAGACGGAAAAGAGCCTGGTTATAAAAGTTGTGTGCAATATGTACCTGACACTAACGGAAAGGAATTGTTTGCCGTAGGCACAACAGGAATTTCATTTTCTAATGACAGTGGTAATTCTTGGAAAAAAGTAAGTGATTCTGCCTATTACACCATAAGGTTTGTAAATAAAAACTTGGCGTGGCTGGCTGGAGATCAAAAAATTTGTAAAATGACATTACCATTTAAATAATTTAATTAATATTCATCAATAAAAACAAATCCCAAGTGAAAAAAATAATCGTTCTATTTGTTGCTATTAGCATTGTAAGCTGTAAAAAAAGCTTATTAGAAAGTGAATTCAACTGCAAAAATTCTAAGAACTTTTCAGAACTCAAAGAATATAAAGATATCTTAAAAAACTTTACAATAAAAGTCCCAAAAAACTGGAAAACAAGCCTATATTTTGACGAATACTCTTCTGAAGTACATACAGCTGATACTACCAAACAACTAACAGAAACTTATCTTTTAGATATTTCTTGGAAACAGGGTGAATTAAAATTAGATGATGCTTTTGCAAACAGTTTAACCGATTCTCTTCGTATAAAAGAACGATTAATCACTGCTAAAAGCGGATTTGGAGAATTTAAAAACAAACCCAGCTATTTCAATCTTTCAGCTGGTAAATATTCAGGACATCAATATCAATACCTACAAGTATTTATCAAAACAAATGTTGACGAATACATTACATTAACCACAAAAGTGTTTGGTGATACTAATGTTGATGAACGCCTTTGTGAGTCGATAGAATTATTTGAAGGAATTCAACTGATAGATTAAACAATCGAAACTACTATTCATGCAACACATTATTGATAGGTTTATAAAATATATTAAAATAGACACACAATCAGATCCTGAAAATCCTGATTTTCCGAGTACAGAAAAGCAATGGAATTTAGCTAAAGTATTAGTTGAAGATTTAAAGGTTATTAGATTAAAAAACATAACTTTAGATGATAATTGCTATATTATGGCAACTTTACCTAGCAATGTAGACTTTGAAGTACCTACTATTGGCTTTATTTCGCATATTGATACGAGTCCTGATTATTCGGGTACAAATATAAATCCGCAAATTCATAAGAATTATGATGGAAAAGACATCGTCTTGAATGAAGCTGAGAACATTATTTTATCACCTGATTATTTTGAAGATTTATTGCTCTATAAAGGACAAACGCTAATCACTACAGATGGCACTACCCTTTTAGGAGCTGATGATAAAGCAGGAATTACAGAAATTATCACAGCAATGGAATATTTGATGCAGCATCCTGAAATAAAACATGGTGAAATTAAAATTGCTTTTACGCCTGATGAAGAGGTTGGTAAAGGTGCTCACTTATTTGATGTTGATAAATTTGGAGCTGAATGGGCATATACCATGGATGGTAGTCAGGTTGGGGAATTGGAATATGAAAATTTCAATGCAGCTAGAGCTAAAGTTACTATCAACGGAAAAATTGTACATCCTGGTTATGCCAAAGGTAAAATGATCAACTCTATGTTGATCGCCAATGAGTTTATAGCTGCATTACCAAAACATGAAACTCCTCAAGAAACTGAAGGTTACGAAGGCTTTTACCATCTACACACCATGAAAGGTGAAGTTGAAAAAACAGAATTGCAGTATATCATTAGAGATCATGATATGAAATTGTTTGAGCAACGAAAAGCTGATTTTCAAAAAGCAGCAGATACTATCAATAAAAATTTAGGCAAAGATCTGGTTATTGTAGAGATTAAAGATCAATACTACAATATGAAAGAAAAAGTTGAACCTGTAATGCATATCGTTGATATTGCTGAACAAGCGATGAAAGATTTAGGTATCAAACCCCTAATAAAAGCTATTAGAGGTGGTACAGACGGTTCGCAATTATCATATAAAGGACTACCCTGCCCTAACATCTTTGCTGGAGGGCATAATTTTCATGGACGTTATGAATATGTGCCGGTAGAATCTATGCAAAAAGCGGTTGAAGTAATTGTTAAAATTGCTGAGAAAACGGCTTTGAAGTATTCAAAATAACTCATTAGTTCTTTAATACCCTTACTGGAGTAATTAAGAGGTTTTAGTATCTTACCAAGAAATTAACCTAAATATAATTAATATGGCTACTTCTACAACAATTACAAAAGGCTTTAAAACAATTGCTATTATTGCAATAATATGGAATGTTATTGGTGTAATGTCATTCTTAATGCATGCTTTTATGTCACCAGAAACTATTGCCACTTTACCTGAAAATCAACAAGAATTTATGAATAACACACCTACTTGGCGTATGATATGCTTTGGTACAGCCACTTTTGGGGGTTTAATTGCAAGTATATTTTTATTACTTAAAAACAAAATGGCAATTGCCTTATTCGCTCTTTCTTTTATTGCGATTGTACTTGGTCATTATTATGATGTTTTTATGGTAAAATATTATAATGGTGCAGAAATTTCAGATTTAATTTTACCTTTTTTAATCGTGACTATTGGTTTGTTTTTATTTTGGTATTCTAGAAAAAAATTGACTTAGAATAAACTTATACTGTAAATTTTACAATTCATCCAAAAAAAAATACAATTCAGAGTTCTTAATTATTCCAAAAAAAAATATGTTCACATATTTGCATCAACAAAAAACAAACTAAAATGAACTCAACCATAAAAAAAATTATATTTATTAGTCTTTATTTTATCATTGCAGTTGCAATTAGATATTATATAACCATTATAAAACCTGACTTTTATACTAATGCTGATTACTTTTTACGAACCATACTTCAAGGTATTGGACCTTTTATTGGTGGTTTATTAATGATTTATGGCTTTAAAAGACCAAACGATTTAAAACTATTTTCGTTTGGAGTAAAACAATCCGTTTTTTTGGTGCTATTACCAATTGGATTATTCACTTTAGTTGGTATTTTTAATATTGGAAAACCCTATTATATTGATGGCCCAAAAATTGTTTTTGGTGCTATTTTATACGGTTTCTTAGAAGAGTATGGCTGGCGAGGTTATTTACAATCAGAATTAAAAGATCTAACCAGTTTTTATAAATAAATCATTGCCATATTATGGTATGTATGGCATTTAAAACTTGGACTAACCATGAGTCATTTAGTACATTTTGGAATTATCCTTACAAGAACTATCGGAATTGGTTTTGTTGCTGACAGAACCAAGTCGTTTGTATTGGTTGCTTTATTCCACGCCTTTCTAAACTTATTTTATATTACAAGTGCTTTGGAAGGAATTACAGATATTCAAAAAATTGTGATACTTATAATTAGCATTGTTGCTATTATTTATTTAATGAGAGTAGACGGTCGTAAAAAACGATTGGCAGAAGAACACAACGCTAATTTGGAATAAGAAAACCACTTTTAATTTACTGAATTCAATTTTATAAACCTTCGAGTTATAACCCTGAAGGTTTATAATATTTTTAATACTAAAATAAGTGTGGTGATTATTTTATAATCACATCAATATCTGAATATTCATGCATTACTATTTATTTTCAACAACATCTATCAACTCTACCGTTTTCCAATCTTCATTTGCATCTATATAATTTTTAATCATTGCTATATGACTTGAACCAAGTAAAACCATTACTCGTTCGTCATTTATTGTTGTATTTTTCTTTAATAAAGACCACATGTATAAATTTCTTCGCATCCACTCTGATGTTAAATATGCACCGATAAAATCTTCATTGTCTCCAACTGTTAATATTTTTTCATAAAATTCATTCATATCATCACGTTCTTCCTTCGTGTTATTATCATAAAGCATTTCTTTTAAAGAAATATTTGAATCAATTTTATCGTTTGTGTCTTTTTCCAGTCTTTTAATTGTTGCTGTTAAATACATTTCTATATCTGTTTGTTTATTTTTCTTTATTGAAGCCATTAATTTACCAAATGGAAAATTAGTATCATTATAATCTATAGCTATTATTTGAGCTTCATCAATTAGTTTTCCTGCTCTAAATGCTATTTGATAGATCTCATCGGTTTTATAAATACCGTCTTTTTTGAATTTAGCATAGGTACTGTCTAAACTGTTTTGTTGTTTATAAGGCCATTCTACAAATATTTTTGTTGGCTTAAATTCGGTGATTTTTTTAGCAATTTCTTTTAAATCATTTTGAGATGATTTTGTGTTAATGTCAAATGTTTTTGTTTTCACTACATCTGCACCTGGATTGTTAAAATGAAAAGTGCCTATCAATAAAATTTCGGTCTGCTTCTTATTAAAAAGGTTCTCACTTTTACTTTGTGCTATACTGCTTGTTAAAGCAAAGATTGTTATTAAGCTAAATAATGTAATTTTAAATAATGATTTCATAATTTTATATTTTAGATTATTAATTTCTGGCTAAACTATAAGGTTTTGTTCATACTTAGAGAGTGATTTTACCAACAGTACTTTTCATCTTACAAACTCAAAGACTAACTATACAAACGGATTAGTCGGTTTAAACAAGCAGTTTGTATAATAAAATGTAGCGTTTGTATAAATCTACAGAAAAACATTTTAAAAAAGGTCTATTTTTACCTTATGGAAACAAAATACAAATGGAAATATCACACCTTGCTAATCAGCATAGTTGTATTAATGAATTTCTTTGGTCATTACGTAGTTGGTGGGATAGATAGTTTATTAAAAGAGTTTACTTTACCTCGTTTTTATTATACCCTTTCATTTAATTTAGTGTTTTTTAGTATCTATTTCTTTAATTTTTATATTGTTTGCCCTTTGACTTTAAAGAAAAGTAAATTTTACAAATTTGCTCTTTTCACAATATTATCCTTTGTTTTATTTGCATCATTGCGATACATTATAGAAGAAATTATTTTATTTAACATAACAGAAATACATAATTATGAAGAAAAAGCAAGAAAGATTGGTTATTATTTTTTCGATAACACCTATTTTGCCTTAAAAGCTATTTTATATAGCACCTTATTGTATTTAATATTTCGATTTGTCGAAAATAAGAACAAACTACACCAATTAGAGATTGACCATAAGAAAGCTAAATTAAATTATTTGAAGTCACAGATGAGTCCGCATTTTTTATTTAACACCTTAAATGCCTTTTATGTAGAATTGATAGATGATAAGCCTGAAACTGCAAGAGATATCCATAAATTATCAGAATTACTACGTTTTGTTACTTATGAATCACAAGAAGATTTTTTACCATTAAAAAGTGAAATTAAATTTTTAGAAGACTATATCTATTTTTATTACAAACGCTTTGAAAATGAATTGTTTGTTGATTTTAATGTAAAAGGGTTGGTAAGCAATCAGCAAATTCCATCTTTAATATTAATTCATTTTGTTGAAAATGTATTCAAGCATGGTATTATCAATGATAAAATCAATCCTGTAAAAATTAATATAACTATTAATGATCATTTTTTAGAAATGACTACTGAAAATAAGTTTATAATATCAGAAAAATATACTTCAAAAGGGATTGGTCAAAAAAACATCAGCCAACGATTAACTGCTCTTTTTAAAACAGATTATCAATTGAGGTATGTTGATGATAATACCTATTTTAGTACTTATTTAAAAATCCCAATCTAGATGTCAAAATTATTAAAATGCATTATCGTTGATGACGAGCCACCAGCTATAAGATTGCTAGAAAAGTATGTTGCTAAAACTTCTTTTTTAGAATTGGTAGCTTCAACAACAAATTCATTAGAAGCATTACAACTCATTGAAAACAACGATGTTGATCTTCTTTTTCTTGACATTCAAATGCCTAGTTTAACCGGTATTCAATTATCAAAAATTGTAAAAGGCAAAGTGAAAATCATTTTTACCACTGCTTATCCTCAATTTGCCTTAGAAAGTTATAATCTAAATGCCATTGACTATTTATTAAAACCATTTGAATTTGAACGGTTTTATCAAGCCGCTTTAAAAGTAAAATCAGATGATAAAGTTGTCGTTGAAAAAGCTCAACTTAATGAATTTATATTTATTAAAACTGGTAACAAAAACAGCTTTGAAAAGGTATATATAAAAGATATATATTATATTGAAGGATTGAAAAACTATGTAGCAATTCATTTTAAAGACAAGCAAATAATCACCTACAATACTTTAAAGCATATTGAGGATTATTTGAATGAAAACAACTTTATTAAAATACATAAATCGTATATTATTTCTATAAATCACATTGATAAAACAACTACGGATTCCGTTTTTATCAATCAAAATGAATTACCCATAGGAGACACCTATCGGAAAGCTTTTTTTGAGTTGATCAATAGAAAAAAATTATAATCATCTTAAAATTATTCTTATTTTTCTTCTTCATTTATTTTACAACAAATAATCTCTT
>DOIV01000301.1:0-6339 GCA_003511845.1 Flavobacteriaceae bacterium
TTTATCGTCTTTTTTTTGCTAATTTAAAAAATCCTATTAAATTCGCAGTAGAACCAAAAATATTTTAGTTAGTGTACCAATCCTATTTTTTAGATTGGATGGGATTGGTACTTTTTTTAAAAAATTAAAAATTTATGATATGAAAAATATAATATTTCTTGCATTTGCATTTTTGGTATTCTCATTTTCTAATGCTCAAAAAAAAGTAGTTAATCATGATTCTGTAAATTACACTTCTTATGGAGATGCAATAACTGCAGACAATTATTTGGCAAAAGAAGAAATGTACACCAAATTTAAATCCTTAAAAAAAGGAGATACAATCAATGTTAAATTTGCTTCAACAATTAATAAAGTGTGTAAAAAGAAAGGTTGTTGGATGCGACTAGATTTAGGCAAAGGTGAGAATACCATGGTAAGATTTAAAAATTATGGTTTTTTTATGCCTTTAGATTCTGAAAACAAAGAAGTTATTGTTTCTGGCAAAGCCTATATTGATGTTATTTCTGTCAAGCAACTTCAACATTATGCAGAAGATGAAGGTTTGAGTAAAGAAGATATTGATAAAATTACAGAAGACAAAATCACTTTTGCAATTGAATCAACTGGTGTATTAATTAAAGAAATGTAAGAATGAAAATAGGCTTATTTTACGGTTCAGACACAGGAAATACAGAAGAAATTGCCCAAATAATAACAACTATAATTGGTGAAGACAATGTAGATATTCATGATATTAGAAAGGCTAAAAATTCTGATATAGAAAAATATGAATTTCTCATTCTAGGGTGCCCAACTTGGTATGACGGTGAACTTCAAAGTGATTGGGAAGATTTTTTTCCTAATCTAGACGATATTGATTTTACTGGTAAAACTGTTGCTCTTTTTGGATTAGGTGATCAATACGGTTATGGTGAATGGTTTGTAGACGGAATAGGAATTATTTATGACAAAATAATAGAAAAAGGAGCAAAAGTTGTTGGCGAATGGCCAACAGATGACTATGATTTTGATGAATCGGTTGCTGAAAGAGATGGGAAATTTGTTGGTCTAGCATTAGATGAAGACAATGAAAGCGAGAAAACCGAAGAACGGATTGATATGTGGCTTAACCAAATTAGTCATGATTTTGGTTTTGAAATTTAAGTACTAAGTCTTGTGGGTCTT
Organism: Flavobacteriaceae bacterium; assembly: GCA_003511845.1. Taxonomy (GTDB): domain Bacteria; phylum Bacteroidota; class Bacteroidia; order Flavobacteriales; family Flavobacteriaceae; genus Aureibaculum. The sequence continues at coordinate 1,168 of DOIV01000301.1, forward strand.
TTTATAAACAATAAACAAACCGTTTAGAAAATAATTAAAAGATTTTTTTTTAAAATTGGCTGTAAACAATGTCCTTTTTAAAAAATAATTTTAGAAAGATTCGTTTGCCCGCGTTTTTCTTTAAATTTACTTTAAATTTGCTATTAATAATTGGGTTAAACTTTAAAAAACAATCATTATGTTATCAACTAAAATAGAAAAATCATTAAACAATCAAATTAAAATTGAAGCAGAATCATCACAAATATACTTAGCTATGGCTTCTTGGGCAGAAGTACAAGGGCTTAGTGGTGTTGCTACTTTTATGTATGTACAGTCAGATGAAGAAAGGGATCATGAATTAAAATTGGTCCGCTACATCAATGAGAGAGGTGGTCATGCCAAAATATCAGCATTAGTAGCTCCATCTATTGAGTTTGGCTCGTTTAAAGAAATGTTTAAAACACTTCTTGAACATGAAATATTTGTTTCACAAAGTATTAATAAACTGGTTGATATCACCTTAAAAGAAAAAGATTATGCAACCCATAACTTTTTACAATGGTATGTAGCTGAACAAATTGAAGAAGAAGCACAAGCAAGAACTATTCTTGATAAAATTAATTTGATAGGTAATGATAAAGGTGGTCTATATCTCTTTGACAATGACATCAAACAATTTACCACAAACAAACCCTAATTATGAATGAAATTATAAGTCAAACTGAAAACGGACAAGTATTTAGGTGCCCTACCTGTAGGTTGATTCATTTTGAATACAAAAATTTAAATTTTAATTTTACAGATAAAGAATATCAATATTTTGCCAATTATTTTCTTAATCTAGATGGCGAATATTGGGAAATTAAAAATGGAAACACCTTTTTTAGACGTAAAATATTTATACCAGCAGGTATGAAAGATTTTAATATCCTTATAAATAATAAAGAGCTCAAAGAGTTAAAGAGATTGCTTTCTAAACGATACAAAAAATCTGAAATACCAATACCTCTTTTAAAAACAAGTTTCAGTAATAATTAATTACAAAACGTATGATTACAGCATATGCATCACCTTCTGAAATCACATATCAAAATCGAATAACAGAACATGTGTTTAATCGTTTTAGCATCAATCCAAATAATACAGATAGAATTTATGAAAACACAATATTAACTGAGATTAATCCTGATTTTTGGTTGATGTACTCAATGTTTTTTGTAAGCACACAGTAATGAAATTCAACCTTTTTAAAAAATATGCTGTACCCGTTCTTGTTGACTATTTAAAACGATCTCATACTTATTACCTGAATAAAACACTCCCAGAAATAGGACAAAGCATAACCATATCGCATTATTACTCAACGAGCCAAAACTCATGGCTGAGATATTCAGTAAAATTTATGAATAGGGTTGTTTACAGTCAGAACCTCCAATAATTAACCTTGGAAATTCACCTATTTCTTTTGGACTCTTTTTGGCATACATAGAATGATCCATCCATTCATAACCTGAACGATATACATCCATCTGTGTGCCAAATGGCGTGGTAGAGTTTTCTTTTTTTGCACGTTGGTAAATTAAAGATCTAAAAATTCTATTTAATGGTCTTCCTTGGGTATCTGTCTCAACAAAATATTGCATAATTTCAGGACGAATGGCTTCTAAGACATAACGCATTCTACCAATGACCGTAAAATTCCTTCTGATTGCATGTTTGGTTTGTAATACATCAAAAACACCCATCAAAATTAATGGAGCTACGATGATAAAACTCCACAACACAGGCTGCCAAAACCTGGAAACTATAAAAATTGAAACAGTAATTAAAACAGATAATAGAATAAATTTTTCTCTAACTTTCATTATAAGATGGGTCTGGTATTTAGTTGAAAAAATTTCAGTCAAGAAATTTATAAAGCCTAAATTTACCAAAATTTTTAAGAATGGGAATTATTAAAATCAAAAATATACGTGCTTATGCTTATCATGGATGCTTAGATGAAGAGGGCAAGATAGGGTCTGAATACAGAGTAGATTTATCTGTAAAAGCAAATTTATCTAAATCGGCTGAAACTGACGACTTGATAGATACTGTTGATTACGTCCATTTAAACAAAATTGTAAAAGAAGAAATGGCAATACGAAGCAAATTATTAGAAACGGTTGCTAACAACATATTGACAAGAATACTACAAGAAATTTCAATGGTTAAAAAGGCTACTGTAAAAGTTTCTAAAGTAAATCCGCCAATTGGTGGTAATGTGGCTTTAGTGACTATTAAAATGTCTAAGAAAAAATAAAAAAACTTGCGGTATAGCTATTTAATTTTATAAATTTGCAAACCAAAACACAATATTGTGTTTTGCCTCACCCGAAATCACCAATATGATTTCGACCTCTCCTAAGGAGAGGTGAAAAGGAAATCTTGACGCAAAAGCATCAAGAGACTTTATTTAACTGGCGTCGTGGCCGAGTGGCTAGGCCGGGCTCTGCAAAAGCTCTTACAGCGGTTCGAATCCGCTCGACGCCTCTAAAACCTCATCTATAAACAGATGAGGTTTTCTTTTAATCTTTACCCTTTACATCTTTAAATTTATTAATTTTGACGGATGAAAATTTATCCTATAGAAACTGGAAATTTTAAACTAGACGGCGGTGCTATGTTTGGTGTGGTACCCAAAGTGTTATGGCAAAGAACAAACCCTGCAGATAGTAATAATCTGATTGATATGGCGGTTCGCTGTATGCTTATTGAAGATGGTGACAGACTCATTTTGATTGATACTGGCACTGGTAACAAGCAATCTGATAAGTTTTTTAGTCATTATCACCTGTTCGGAAATGCATCATTAGACAATTCTTTGAAAGAATTAGGCTTCCATAAAGACGACATCACTGATGTTTTTCTAACGCACTTACATTTTGATCATTGTGGTGGCAGCATCCAATTCAACACCAATAAAACAGGTTATGAACCTGCATTTAAAAATGCTAAATTTTGGAGCAATAAAAATCATTGGCATTGGGCAACCGAACCAAACGTTAGAGAAAAAGCATCCTTTTTAAAAGAAAACATCAATCCTATTCAAGAAAGTGGACAATTGAGTTTTATTGAACTCAACGATAACAATCTAATAAAAAACGCTCCTCTAGGTTTTGATATTTTGTGCGTTGATGGTCATACCGAAAAACAAATGCTCCCTATGATTAACTACAAAGGGCAAACCCTTGTTTTTATGGCAGATTTATTACCTACCATTGGGCACATTCCTTTACCTTATGTAATGGGCTACGATGTTAGACCTCTACTAACCATGACCGAAAAAGAAGCTTTTTTAAAATTAGCTGCAAGTAAAAATTTTATGCTATTTTTGGAGCATGATGCATCTCATGAAATATGCACTGTAAAACACACAGAAAAAGGAGTACGTCTAAACAAAACTTATACATTTAACGAAATCTTTAATTAATAACTATGAAAATTTTAAAACCAATTTCAGTAGCCTTTATCGCCGCTTTGACACTTGCTGGTTGTGGAACAACTAAGACCGTAACTACAACTACTTCTACTGCAGTAAAAGCAGTAAAAGAAAGCAGTATCATTACTGCAACGGACAGTATCAGTCCAAAAACAGGAAAAATGACCGAAGCCCAAATACAAGCTTGGCCTCATATGGATGTTTTTACTGATTCAGTACCAGGAATGAGTCTTGATAAAGCTTATGCTTTTGTAAAAGACAAAAAAGGCACTACAGTTATTGTTGGTGTAATTGATTCAGGAATTGATATTGAACATGAAGATTTAAAAGATGTTGTTTGGGTCAACTCAAACGAAATTGCAGGTAATAATAAAGATGATGACAATAATGGATATATTGATGATGTACATGGATGGAATTTCTTAGGCGGAGAAAAAGGAAAAAGTGTACCTGAGCAATTAGAATTGACAAGAATTGTAAAAAAATGGATGCCACGTTTTGATAGTAAAAACGAAGCAGATATCGCTGAAGCGGATAAAGCAGATTTTAAATTATTTACTGAACTTAAAAGCACCATAGATAAGAAACTTAAAACTGCTAAAAATACTGTAGAGCAATACACCTCCTACAAGCAAGCAATCACTATGGTTAATGATACGCTTTCAAAAATACTGGCAGGTAAAGAAATAAATCTAGAAAACATCAATGCTGCAAAATTTGACGACCCTGCACTACAGCAAGGAAAAATGATTTTAATGCAAATTGTTAGTTCTGGCTCAAATGCTGATGAAGCTTCTAAAGGATTGGATGGTGCTATAAAACACTTCAAAAACCAATTAGACTCACAATACAATATTAATTTTAAAGGCAGATTAACTAAAGACAACCCAAATGATATTACTGACACCAATTATGGTAATCATTTAGTGATAGGCTCAATTGATGATGAAATGCATGGTACTCACGTTTCAGGAATTATAGCCGCTACACGTAATAATAATATTGGTATGAATGGTGTTGCTCACAATGTGAAAATTATGGCTATTAGAGCGGTACCTGATGGTGATGAATATGATAAAGATGTAGCATTGGCAATTAGATATGCAGTTGACAACGGAGCCAAAGTTATCAATATGAGTTTTGGTAAAGGTCATTCGCCTAATGCTGAATGGGTATTTGATGCTATTAAATATGCAGCTGAAAAAGATGTGTTATTGGTACATGCTGCTGGTAATAGTAATGAAAATATTGATACTGCTGAGAATTTTCCTAACGATTCAAAAGATAAATTAGTTGAGTTTGCGGATAATGTATTGACTGTTGGTGCCATGACTCGACATTTTGATGATAAATTAGTTGCTTCATTTTCTAATTTCGGAAAAAAGAATGTAGATGTATTTGCCCCAGGTTTAGAGATTTATTCTACTGTTCCAAAAAACGAATATGTATCTATTCAAGGCACTTCAATGGCAGCACCTGAAGTCGCTGGAGTTGCTGCATTGGTACGTTCTTATTACCCAAAATTAACGGCTAGTCAAGTAAAACATATCATTATGGATTCTGGTATTGAATTTAACAATCAAGTAATTAAACCTGGTTCTAAAGGTGAAAAAGTAAGCTTTGATACGCTTTCAGTTTCTGGAAGAATATTAAATGCATATAACGCTTTATTGTTGGCTGAGAAAATGTCTAAGAAATAGACTTTAGAC
>DOIV01000301.1:6666-7449 GCA_003511845.1 Flavobacteriaceae bacterium
TAGACTTTAGACAAAAATTTTATATAATCCGAAGTGAAAAAATATTTTACTTCGGATTTTTTATTTATTAACTTACATTGTTGTCCGATTAAAATTTACAACAACTCTAGAAAGCTACCTATTAGTAATAGTTTAAGAGTTTTGAAAACTGACACCTTGCTTTTTTGTTTTCTTAATCTTTTGCTTTTATTTAAAAGTAAATTTTATAAAATACTGAAAATTAAATAGTTACAATCAAGTCTTTAGTCTTATGTCTAATAGTGAAACGGTCTTACGTCTTTTACCAGACACTGCTAATTAACTTACACTTCCTTTTTGGCATTAAATTAGATATACTTATATTGCCTATTCAAAACAATCATTTATTATGAGAACATTTACTTTTTTTATCACTCTACTTTTAACCCTTTCTATTTCTGCTCAAAACACCTCTTATTGGCAACAACATGTTGACTATAAAATGGATATTGATATGGATGTAGAAACATACCAATATAATGGGAAACAAGAATTGACTTACACCAACTATTCACCAGATACCTTAAATGTTGTGTTCTACCATTTGTATTTCAATGCATTTCAGCCTAATAGTGAAATGGATGTTCGTTTACAAAATATTAAAGATCCTGATGGCAGAATGGTAACTAATTTAGGAACTAAAGAGGCTCCAATTTATGAAAGTAGAATTTCAAAATTACAAAACCATGAAATCGGGTTTATCAAAGTAAATTCACTAAAACAAGATAGCGTAAATGTAAAATTTGAAACCATTGGCACCATTTT
>DOIV01000043.1 GCA_003511845.1 Flavobacteriaceae bacterium
GTAATTTATTGTCAACATTGTCAAATGTAGGAGTTGGCGTAATTGCAGGTGTTTTCCCTAAAGCATAATTTAATGATTCTTGTTTGTTGTTTCTTAAACCAAAGTCAAAGCCTACACCAAGACCTTTCCAGATAGTATACCCAAAAGAGTTCGTCCAAGTCCAGTTTGATAAGTCAGCACTTTTATAACTTTGAAATGCAGAAAGGTTTGTTTTAAAGTTAACCGCACCCAATTGTTTCGTATAATCTACTACTATTTTTGCACCTAAAGAAGATTCAAATGCAGCATCATTTTTAGCAAAAACAAAATTATAGTTTAAAGGATGTACCACTACTACTAAATCAGCAATTGGTGTCCAAGTAATACCAACCCCAAGATCTAAATAACCAGGGTCATTAAAATTATCAATAATTGTAGTTCTATACTCACCTAAAGCAGAAACAGCTAATTTATCACTCAATTTATATCCGTATAAAGAAGTAATACTAAAGACATCTGTAGCAGCTTTAAAATCATCTACATCTGTAGTAATGTCTTTATCATCTAATTTTACCCAACTAAGATTTACATTTCCTGAATTTCTCCAGAAAAACTTCTCTCTGTCTAAATTTGCAAAAGCATTTACAACAAAACCTATATTACCTGCAGAAGTATTTGCTGCACCTTTAGAATACCAGTTTTTAAAACCAGAAAGGTTACCGCCAATAGTACCGAATGCACCTTTTTTCCATCCTGGAAAAGCATCAATTTGTCCTTGTAAAGCATCTACTCTTCCTTGAATTGCTGCAACAGAATCTTTTTTAACTCCTTGTTCAGCTTTTAACTCGTCTAATGTTTGAGCATATGAAAATGATACTACAAACATAATTGCTACTAATACTACTTTTTTCATAATTTTTAATTTTTAATTTTTAAAAGTGCAAAATTACATCTTTTTTAACAAATATCAATAATTACTATCTTTTTTTGAAAAGAGGCACTGTAGAACATGCCTCACCAAACATAATGGTTTTTGCAACTGGCGTGAGTTTTTCAATCAATTGAACTGCTGCTGTTTCGGGGATAGGCTTATTGGCACAGCCTTTAATAATTACTCGCTTATCATTAAATTCTTGTAGGTTTATATTCAAAATAATTTCTTGAAAAATAACCGTTTCTAGCAATTCTAAATTACCAACAACAACCTTTTTAGTAAACGAACTTAATTTTGTTGTAATTAATAAATAAGCCCAAGAAGGTATAATAGCGTCTGTTTTACATGTTAAAGCCACATAATTATCTTGATATTGACTCCAGTTATGTTGCTCTACACTTTCTCTAAAGTCTTTTTCTTTTAGAATAATGCCTTCATACAACCAATCAGAAATATCAAATACGATACGCTCTCCATCAGGATAATAGTCTTCTAAATCAATAGTAATTAACTTACTTGTTGCGACTCTATTTATGATTTCTTTTGACATGTTATGTTCCGAGTTTTATGTTTCGGGTAATCCTCTAATATTAAGTATACTTACTCATTTACTTAAACATTGTCTACTGCAACTGCTAACTGAACACTTGTTTTAAAGAAAACCCAATTCTAACTTCGCTTCTTCACTCATCATATCTTGTGTCCAAGTAGGGTCAAAAGTAATTTCTACTTCGGCATTGTCAATCTCTTCTAATGTCTGTACAGTTTCTTCAACCTCTACAGGAAGCGTTTCTGCAACAGGACAATTGGGTGAAGTTAAAGTCATTAAAATTTTTGCTTCTTTATTTTCATTTACAAAAACATCATAAATCAAACCCAATTCGTAAATATCAACAGGAATTTCAGGGTCAAAAATTGTCTTAATCTTCTCAATTATCTTATCACCTATGTCTTGTGTTTTTTCTTCTGTCATTGTCTTAAATTTAATAATACTTCAAAGGTACAACTATTAACCTAATTTAGTTTGGTATGCCAAAGCGTACATTTTTAACTGCTTAATCATTGAAACCAGTCCGTTTGCTCTGGTCAAAGAAAGATGTTCTTTTAAACCAATTTCATCAATAAAAGAAGTGTCAGCCTCTAAAATTTTTTCAGGTGTTTGCCCAGAAAAAACTCGCAATAACAAAGCAATAATTCCTTTAGTTAAAATAGCATCACTATTGGCTGTAAATTCAATTTTCCCACCATTTTCTTCTGCATGCAACCAAACTTTAGACTGGCATCCTTTAATAATATTGTCATCTGTTTGATATTTTTCATCAATTAAAGGAATAGATTTCCCTAAATCAATAATATATTCATAGCGTTCCATCCAATCTTCAAACATTGAAAATTCGTCTACAATTTCTTCTTGTATTTCTTTGATAGTCATTTATAAAACTTATTTTTGCATCAGTAATTGACTTTTTTTATCTAAAAGCACAAAATTACGGTAAATATTAATATTAATTTAATAAAATTCCTTCTCTTTGGGAAGGTTAAGATGAACTTTGAGTAAACTTTTAATTGTAGGTACATTAGCTTTTGATAAAATTGAAACTCCTTTTGGTAAAACCGATAAAATATTAGGTGGTGCTGCTACTTATATAGGTTTATCAGCTTCTCATTTTGACGTAAAATCTGGAATTGTATCTATTGTTGGTGATGATTTTCCAAAAGAATACATGCAATTATTGAATGATAAAAACATTGACACTTCTGGTGTTGAAATTGTAAAAGGAGGTAAAACCTTCTTTTGGTCTGGTAAATATCATAACGATATGAACACTAGAGATACCTTAATAACAGAGTTAAATACCTTAGAAAATTTCAATCCTATTGTACCAGAATCTTTTAAAGATGCTGAAATAGTCATGTTAGGTAATTTACACCCAGCGGTTCAAAACAGTGTGATTGATCAAATGACGGTAAGACCAAAAATGATTGTTTTAGATACCATGAATTTTTGGATGGATATTGCTTTAGATGATTTAAAGAAAGTCATCAAAAAAATAGATGTTATTACCATTAATGATGAGGAAGCTAGGCAGCTAAGCGGAGAATACTCTTTGGTCAATGCTGCTAAAAAAATCCATGAAATGGGTCCAAAATATGTGGTGATTAAAAAAGGAGAACACGGAGCTTTACTAGTAAATGAAGGTAAAATGTTTTATGCACCTGCATTACCATTAGCTGAAGTTTTTGATCCTACAGGTGCTGGCGATACTTTTGCAGGAGGCTTTGCAGGTTATATTGCAAAAACAGAAGACATCTCTTTTAATAATATGAAGAACGCTGTAATTTATGGTTCAAACCTAGCCTCGTTTTGTGTAGAAAAATTCGGAACAGAAAGAATGCAAAATTTAACCAAGGATGAAGTTTTACAACGTCTTCATCAATTTAAAGAATTGACTCAATTTGAAATTGAACTAACATAATATAACCACCCGCAATTTTGTTGCGGGTTTTTTTTATCCTAAAATTATGAGTGACGCCATTAAACACGAATGCGGAATTGCCTTAGTAAGGCTTTTAAAACCATTAGAGTTTTATCAAAAAAAGTACGGAACTTCTTTCTACGGAATCAATAAAATGTACTTATTGATGGAGAAACAACACAACCGTGGTCAAGACGGAGCTGGCTTTGCAAGTATCAAATTTGATGTAAAACCTGGTACGCGTTATATCAGTAGAGTCCGTTCTAATGAGCAAGCTCCTATTCAAGATATTTTTGCTCAGATTAATGGTAGGTTAAATGACATTCTTGAGAAAAATCCTGAGAAAAAAACAGATGTCAATTGGCAATTGAATAATATGCCTTATGTAGGTAATATCTTTTTAGGACATGTGCGTTATGGTACTTTTGGTAGAAATAGTATAGAAAGTGTACATCCTTTTTTACGTCAAAATAACTGGCGACATAAAAATCTTATTGTTGCGGGTAACTTTAACATGACCAATTCTAACGAACTTTTAGAGGAATTGATAGAACTTGGACAGCATCCTAAAGAAAACACAGATACCGTTACCATCATGGAAAAAATTGGACATTTTTTAGATGATGAAGTGTTAGATATTTATCAGCAATGCAAAGAAAAAGGAATTGATAAAAAAGCAGCTTCTTCGGTAATTGAAAAAGAACTAAACCTGAAGCGGATTTTACATCGTGCCTCTAGAAACTGGGATGGTGGTTATGCTATGGCTGGTTTGGTGGGGCATGGTGATGCGTTTGTATTGCGAGATCCTTCTGGTATCAGACCTGCTTATTATTATCAAGATGATGAAGTTGTGGTTGTAGCCTCTGAAAGACCCGTAATACAAACTACTTTTAATGTGAAGTTTGAAGATGTAAAAGAATTAGAAAGAGCTCATGCCTTGATTATTAAAAAAGATGGAACCACTGCTGTTGAGCAGATCATGGAACAATTACCCAATAAAGCTTGTTCTTTTGAGCGTATCTATTTTTCTAGAGGTTCTGATGCTGAAATTTATAACGAGCGTAAAAATTTAGGAAAATTCATTTTTCCAACAGTATTGAAAAGTATAGAAAATGATATTAAAAATACGGTTTTTACTTACATTCCAAATACAGCAGAAACATCTTTTTATGGTATTTCAGAAGCTGCAGAAGATTATTTAAATCAACATAAATTAGAACGTTTATTAAAAGGGAAACGTAGTCTATCCGCTAAAGATATGACAGAAATTCTTTCTGAAAGACCACGTATTGAAAAAATTGCCATTAAAGATGCAAAATTAAGAACTTTTATTGCTGATGATAATAGTAGAGACGATTTGGTAGCACATATTTATGACGTTACTTACGGCGTTGTAAAACCTACCGATAATTTGGTAGTTATTGATGATAGTATTGTACGTGGTACCACTTTAAAGAAAAGTATTATCAAAATATTAGACAGATTAGGTCCAAAAAAAATAGTAGTTGTTTCTTCTGCACCGCAAATACGGTATCCAGATTGTTACGGAATTGATATGGCAAAACTAGAAGAGTTTATTGCTTTTAGAGCTGCCTTAGAACTGCTTAAAGAAACGGGTCAATACCATATCATTGAAGAAATATATAATAAATGTAAGCAGCAAGAAAATGTAGAAGAGGCTTTATTAAAAAACTATGTACAAGCCATGTACAAACCTTTTACAGCTGAACAAATATCTGATAAGATTGCTCAAATGCTAAAAACCGAAGCTATCAATGCTGATATAGAAGTGATTTTTCAATCTATTGAAAATTTACACGAAGCCTGTCCTAAAAATGCTGGCGATTGGTATTTTACAGGAAACTACCCAACTATTGGTGGTACAAAAGTGGTCAATAGAGCCTTTATTAACTTTTATGAAGGGAATAATAAAAGGGCGTATTAAAATGAAAATTAGAAGTGTTAAAAATAGCGATATAAATAATGTTGCTAAATTATTTAATGATTACAGGGTTTTCTATAGGAAAGAATCTGACTTTAATGGAGCAAAAAGCTTTATTTCTGATAGGTTTACGAATAATGACTCCAAAATATATGTTTGTGAAGGTGAGGATAAAGAATTAGTAGGCTTTGTACAATTATATCCTATTTTTTCTTCCACCAGAATGCAAAAATCATGGTTATTAAACGATTTGTTTGTTAATTCTAGCCATAGAGGCAAAAAAATATCAATACAATTGATTGAAAAAGCAAAAA
>DOIV01000007.1:0-3183 GCA_003511845.1 Flavobacteriaceae bacterium
CTTCGTGACATTGGGCTCTGCCTCGAGGATACCCCCCTGCCGCAGCCTGGGTCAGTTTCAAGAAATTTTTTATTCTACTGAGAATCAACCTCAATTCATGCTATTATTATCTCTCATTTTTAAGTAAATTTGCCACTTATGGTCAAAGAAATTCAAATTCGCATCACGCTTAAAGAAGAAAAGCAAAAAAATAGCCTTTTGAAAAAGGCTGCTCATATATTAAGGATTGAAGAACACGCTATTAGCGGAATTAAAGTATTACGAAAATCTATTGATGCTAGAAAGAAAAACATCATTTTCAATTATAAAATTGCAGTATTTATAAATGAAGAAATAACTAAGAATTCAGAATATTCTTTCGAATATAAAGATGTATCTTCTGCTAAAGAGATTCATATTATCGGTTTTGGCCCTGCGGGAATGTTTGCTGCTTTACGCTGTATTGAGTTAGGCTATAAACCTATTGTTTTAGAAAGAGGCAAAAAAGTACAAGAGAGACGAAGAGATTTAAAAGCCATCAATCAAGATCATTTTGTAAATGAAGATTCTAATTATTGCTTTGGTGAAGGCGGTGCTGGCACCTACTCTGACGGTAAATTGTATACACGTAGTTTAAAACGTGGTGATGTGCGTAGGGTTTTTGAAAATTTTGTGTTTCACGGAGCTTCAGACCAGATATTAATTGATGCTCATCCACATATCGGAACGAACAAACTCCCTAAAATTATTGAAAATATTAGAGAAACTATTCTAAAACACGGAGGAGAAATCCATTTTGAAAGTAGAGTTATCGATTTTATTATTAAGGATAATAAACTACAAGCCTTACAACTACAAGACGATACTGAAATGACTGTAAATGCTGTTATTTTAGCTACAGGCCACTCGGCAAGAGATATTTATTATTTACTCCATAAAAAAGACATTGCTTTAGAAGCCAAATCTTTCGCCATGGGAGTTCGTGTCGAGCATCCTCAACATATTATTGATAGCATTCAATACCATTGTCATGGGAAAAGAGACGAGTTATTACCTGCTGCTGCCTATAGTTTAGTACATCAAGTCAATGACAGAGGTGTTTATTCATTTTGTATGTGTCCTGGCGGATTTATAGTACCGGCTGCAACTGCTAACGGTGAAGTTGTTGTTAACGGAATGTCTCCTTCAAAAAGAAATAATTTATATGCCAATTCTGGAATAGTAGTTGAAATAAATATTGAAAAAGACATTCCTAATTACAATCATTTTGGAGTATTAAAAGGGTTGGAATATCAAAAGGATTTAGAGAAACTTGCTTTTACAGCTGGAGGAAGAAGTCAAACCGCTCCGGCTCAACGTCTGACCGACTTTGTAGAAGGTAGGTTATCAAACACTTTAAACCCTAGTTCCTACCAACCAGGCTTAAAATCTGCTACACTACATTCTTTATTACCAAAAATAATTGGTGGAAGACTCAGAAAAGGTTTTAAAGCATTCGGACAAAAAATGAAAGGTTATTATACGGAAGAAGCCAATATTGTGGGTGTAGAATCTAGAACTTCATCGCCAGTAAAAATCCCTAGAAAAGAAAATTTAGAGCACCCTGAAATCAAAGGATTAATTCCTTGCGGAGAAGGTGGTGGTTATGCTGGAGGTATCGTTTCTGCTGCTATGGATGGTGAACGTTGTGCTGAGGCTGCAATAGCAATTACAACTAAATAAATTGGTGTTAATTTATGATAAATATCATATTTTTTAAAATCAATATTATGGTATCTTTGTTAATAATTTAAAAAACTAAAATATCATGATATTACCACTTATTGATTGGACTATGGGAATAATTGGAGGAGTTATTTTATTTACAGTTTTTGGAGGGCTGGCTCTAATGCTAATTCTATTTATGAGAAGCGGAAAGAAGAAGTAATTTATTCCTCTTCATCATTTTTAAAAGAACTTGGTAGTATTCCAGGAATTAATTTGATAAATAAAGGTAATAGTAAAACCCCACCAGGCAACATAAATATTGTAAAAGCAGGTATTCCTTTAAGAATGTCTAACAGTTGCTCTTTAATTTTTTCTTTTTCTCCTTCTGTTAATTTAGTATGGGTAGATTTTGTTAAAAGTAACATCAGCTCCTTACTTTCAATAAGTTCTTGATTCAATCTTTTTCTATTCTTTCTTATTAATTCTTTTATTTCTTCTACACCGGTCATTTTACAGTTTTTTACGCCTATTACGCTCTTTCTTCAATAAACTCAACTCTCTATTGGTTTGTCCAGCAACCGAAGTATTCTCTTCCGCCCGACGTATTAAATAAGGCATCACATCTCTAACTGCTCCGTAAGGCATATATTTAGACACATTATAACCTTCGGCTGCTAAATTAAAACTAATATGAGCACTCATACCATATAATTGTCCAAACCAAATATGTTTATCGTTTTTTGCTATTCCCATTTCTTCAATGAGCTGTAAAACCTTATAATTACTTAACTCGTTATGTGAGCCTACATACAAAGTCATATTTTTATGGTTCATTATATACGCTATCGCAGCATCAAAATTAGTGTCAGTAGCTTGTTTGTCTTTACAAATTGGTGAAGGATAACCGTTTCTTTCTGCTCTTTCACGTTCTTTTTCCATATAAGCTCCTCTCACAATCTTCATTCCTATAATAAAGCCTTTTTCTTTAGCTCTTATATGCAAATTTTTTAAATAATCTAACCTATCCCATCTATAGAGTTGTAATGTATTTAAAACAATGGCTTTTTTGGTGTTGTATTTCTCCATCATTCGTTCAATAAGCTCATCTGCGGCATCTTGCATCCAACTTTCTTCAGCATCAATTAGCAATGGCACATCATTATCATAAGCAGCTTTACAAACAATATTGTATCGCTCTTTAACTTTAGCCCATTCACCACTTTCTTTACTATTCAATGCCTTGCTTTCTGTAATTTTCTGATACAAACTAAACTTACCAAAACCTGTAGGTTTAAATACTGCAAACGGAATACTTTGCTTTTCTTTTGCAAAATTGATGTTTTGCAACGTTTTTTCTAAAGCCAAATCAAATTGAGCCTCTTCTTCTTTTCCTTCAACTGAATAATCTAAAATAGCATGCACATTTTTAGTATACATCTTTTCTATTGTAGGTAAACAATCTTCTTCTGTTACTCCTCCACAAAAATGATCAAAAAC
>DOIV01000007.1:3602-5994 GCA_003511845.1 Flavobacteriaceae bacterium
CTTTTAATCATTTTAAACAAGAAATATGCCCTATCTAGTTCTGCATCAGACATTAGAGCAAAAGCTGTTTCTGTATCTTCAAATATTTTTTGCATGAATAAATTATATCTTTCCACAAATATACTCATGCAAACATAATTTTTCAATAAATTCGCCAATAATAATTTTTGTTATTTTTCTATGGATTCAATTAAATCAACTGGATATTCTATTTACTTCAAAGATGAAGCCTACATGCAATTAAATAATTATTTATCTAACAATCAGATAAATAAAATATTTGTTTTGGTAGACGAGAATACAAAAACTCTTTGTTTACCTCAATTT
This sequence comes from Flavobacteriaceae bacterium, assembly GCA_003511845.1. Taxonomy (GTDB): domain Bacteria; phylum Bacteroidota; class Bacteroidia; order Flavobacteriales; family Flavobacteriaceae; genus Aureibaculum. Next base: position 3,930 of record DOIV01000007.1, read on the forward strand.
AAAAATAAGGTACCTAATACAATAGAAGTAGTTACTATCACTATAAATGCTGGTGAAATCAATAAAAATATTACTACTTGTGTTAAAGTATGGACAAAATTGACAGAACTTCAAGCGGATAGAAAAAGTTTAATGGTGAATTTAGGAGGTGGAATGGTGACTGACCTCGGTGGTTTTGTAGCTTCTACTTTTAAAAGAGGAATCAAATTTATCAATATCCCCACTACACTATTAAGTATGGTTGATGCATCTGTTGGTAGTAAAACTGGTGTTGATTTAGACAATTTAAAGAATTTAGTTGGCCTATTTTCAAATCCAGAAATGGTATTGATAGACCCAACTTTTCTAACAACAGTTTCAGAGCGTGAAATTAAATCTGGAGTTGCAGAAATTATCAAATACGGCTTGACTTTTAATCCTAAACTTTTAATTGACATAAAAGATGATAAATGGAAAAATATCAATGATTTAAATGATATAATTCATCAATCTATAAGCATAAAAAATAATGTCGTTTTGGAAGATTTTAGAGAAACCAATTTACGTAAAGCATTGAACTACGGACATACCGTTGGGCATGCCATCGAATCGTATTTTTTAGAGCATGAATCTTTAGAAAACTTACTCCATGGTGAAGCGGTTGCTATCGGAATGGTCATTGAAGCTTATGTTTCAAAAAAACTACATGGTTTCCCTATTAATGAATTAGAGTCTTTAAAAGATTATGTATTGAAAACCTATGGAAAAATTACTATTGGAAAAGAACATTATACTTCTATTTTAGACTTAATGAAACACGACAAAAAGAATGCCAACGGAGTCGTTAAATACATTCTTTTAAAAGATGTTGGTGAATTTATTCTTGATGTTACAGCTCCAAATGATTTAATTACTGAAGGCTTAGACTATTATCAAGCTTAAATATTAATAACAACAATCTTCTTTAACCTTTCTATATACATCTTCGTATAAAGGCAGTATTTTATCTATAGAAAATTTTCTAGCAAATTCTTGAGCATTTATTTTAAATGTTTTTAAACGTTCATCATCCTCAAGTATCATTATTGCATTTTCAGCCATGTTATCAACATCTCCAACATCACTTAAAAATCCAGTAACAGAGTGCACGTTTACTTCTGGTAAACCACCGGAATTTGAAGATATAACAGGAGTTTTAGCAACCATTGCTTCTAAAGATGCTAATCCGAAACTTTCGGTTTCAGAAGGTAATAAAAACAAGTCTGCATAGCATAAAATTTTATTTACTTCATTGCTATTTCCTAAAAAAAGTATTTGATCTCTTACACCTAATTTTTTAGCCAAAACATCTGCCTGTTCTCGTTCTGGACCATCACCAACCATTAAAAGTTTAGCTGGAATCTCTTTTTGAATCTTTGCAAAAATAGAAATTACATCTTTAATTCTCTTTACAGGCCTAAAATTACTGACATGTACAATAATCCTTTCATTTTCTTTTGCCAATGTATTTCGTTTACAATCAACATTATTAGGGCTAGGATACTTCTCAAAATCAATAAAATTATAGATAACCTCAATTTCTTTTTTAATATCGAATAAACGTAAAGTGTCCAATCGCAAACTTTCTGACACTGTGGTAACTACATCTGAATTGTTAATGCTAAATTCAACTGCAGGCTTGTAAAAAGGTTGACTTCCAACCAATGTAATATCTGTACCATGCAATGTAGTAACGATAGGTATTTCTATCCCTTTTTCTTTTAACATTTGCTTTGCCATATAGGCAGCATAAGCGTGTGGAATTGCATAATGTACATGTAAAATATCCAATCCGTAACGCTCAACTATAGCAACCAACTTACTTGACAAGGCCAACTCATAAGGCTGAAAATGAAAAAGCGGATACTCTTCAACAAACACCTCATGAAAATGAACATTATCTGTTAAAAAATTTAATCTAACAGGCTGTTTAGAAGTTATAAAATGGACTTCATGTCCTTTTTTACCTAATGCAATACCTAATTCTGTAGCTACTACTCCACTTCCTCCAAAAGTTGGGTAACATACTATTCCTATTTTCATGTGT
>DOIV01000271.1 GCA_003511845.1 Flavobacteriaceae bacterium
TCACTCAACAAAGCGGAGAAGATCCAAATATGAAGACTTACAAATTACCTATTTATGCACTTATCCCGCTACTATTTATTACTACAAATCATGCTAAAGCAATTGATACCTTAAAAAAAATAGAAATAATTGGTGAATCGCAAAATGAGCGCCGTAAGAATAAAGAAGAAATGTTTTATAAGCCCTACAGCAAGCAAATAATTGATGAAAAAACTATTAGGGAAGAAAATATTCCTGATATTGCAGAAGCTGTTAGAGATATACCTGGGGTTAATGTCACTAAATTGGGTGCTTTTAGTAGAACCATTAAAGTTAGAGGTCTACAAGGACCAAGGGTTGCTACACTGATTGATGGGATTAAACTTTCTAATCAAGGTCTGAATCGCTCTGGAGCAGGCGAGACCGGCATGCAAGACATCGCTAATGTAAAAAGTATTGAAGTTATAAAGGGAAGCCCTGCAGTTATTTATGATCCAGGAGCTGCTGGTGGGGTTATCAATATCATAACCCACAAGGCTCCTTTAAAAAAAGGGGTTGGCTTAAAGCAAACCCTTGGTTATGATGAGGGTTATGATAAAAAGAAATCAACTACTGTAATTGATGCTAGCACCGGCAAGGTAGGAGTTCGTTTTTCCTACTCAAACACAGAAGCGAGAGATTATAAAATTTCAGGAGAAGCAGATAAAAATTTAGCTATTGAACGATCTAACATTATGAACACAATGTCACCAACTTTTTTAGAAATAAACGATCTTGGTTATAACACGGAATCTTTATATGCCAGACTTAGTGTTAAAGCGGGTCAAGATGGCATTATTGATATTGACTGGAACAATTGGACAGGCAAGGATATGACACTACTTTATGGAGCTCCAACCATTGATGAAGCCATCTTAGTTCAATATGACAGAATGGATAGAAATTCGCATGCGATTTCATATCGAAAAGATAATTTAGGTAAATTTAGTAACTTAAATTTTAAGTATTCAAAGCAAAGTCAGTTTCAAGCTATCGGCTCAAATGCTATAGGTGTAAAGCTGAACTCGGAACAAGTTAATCTAGTTTCTGATATATATATTGATGACTTAATTGTTAAAGTAGGAGCAGAAATTATAAAGGATAATGCTAGAACATTAGTGTATTCAACTCAAGATTACGCTGGCGTTTTTACAAATCTAGAATATATTAACAATGACTGGACATTATTTGGCGGTGCTAGATGGAATCAGTGGGACACAACTCAAAAACTACTTAGCGGTACCAATAGAGTTGTTGCGGAACAATTAGTTGGTATCTCAGGAATTACGCCTCCCAAAAACACTTCTGCTCCAACTTTTGCAGTTGGAGCACAATACGGTATCAATCAACAAAATAATATTTCAATCAATCTTAATACTACTTTCCGTAACCCTAATCTGTTAGAAAGGTATGCATTTGGTGATAGAATTGGTGGCGGAATAGACATGAAGCCTGAAGAAGGCAAGCATGCAGAAATACTTTGGAAATATCTCAATCCTAATTTATCTATGACAACAGGCATTTTTTATAGTGAATTTGAAAATTATATTTGGACTAAACAGATTAAACACTTAACAAATCCTGCTGGATATGCCGCTTGTATTAATTCTGCTACTTGTGATGAAGTAGCAAAAGAAGATGAATACTTTGAAAGTTATTTTAAGTACTATAATTCAGAGCAGGTTACTAATTGGGGCATGGAGTTTGATGTCCACTATTCAACACATCAACATGAAATAATATTTTCTTCTAGTTTTAACGAGGTAAAATCTAATGATATATTTGTACAATCATCAGCTCAACCTATTGACTCTAATATTAGTTACCGTTATGAATTTAATAATAATTGGCATCCATGGGTAAAAATAAAAGGACAGTATGTTTTAGACCTACCAAAAGTAAAACAACACCTAGGTTTTGACCCCTATTCACTGTTTAGTGCCTATGCAGGATTTAATAAAAATGATTTTATTGTCAGCGGAGGAGTAAGAAATTTAATGGATAAAGAATATCGAGTTCCTTACAGTGGTATCAATGGTTTATCCCGTACTTTTTTTATTAATGTTTCTTATGAATGGCACTCTTCTAATGACTAATTTTTTCACTAAAATCGATGATTTTATCAACACCAATGACGCTGTTAAGCTTAGATCTGAATTCGTCCATATTTTTGAACAACTGGCAAAACAAGGCAAACTTTCAGCCACGCTTTTTTCAGGAGCAATTACTCACACAGAACAAGGACAGTTTGCAGACATGCATAATCGTGGCAATACGCTAATGCATTTTCACCCTAATATTGATACTCGATTATTTACCGCAAAATGGCGTTTTGTTTATGCGACTGAACAAAATAAGATTATCTGTTTAAATTTTTTTAGTCGTTATGGTGATTTGGTTTATCAAGTTTGCTCAACCAATAAAGCACAATACACTAAATTTTCAGCTCTTATTGTAGAGATGGCTGATACAGATAACAGCCACAGCCTACCAAGTGTGACTGAAAATTTCAGCAAAGTAAAATATACTAAACCGATTGATAGAAAAACATTAATTGAAAAATGGTCTATGATGACGAACGTACATCAAGCCAGTAAAATTTTTAAATATCATGGCAATGATCCCGTTACGGTTTACCAGACTCTAGGAAAAAATTATGCCCGTAAAATCACGACGGAAAAACTAACTGCTTTTTTTAATGCTCTTGTTAAAAACCAGTTAAAGCTAATGATGTTTGCTAGAAATTATGCGGCAGTACAGTGTCATGTAGGATCTTTAGTCGAAATAGAGCTGACAGAACAAAGCCTCAAAATTTCGATTATGGATTTTGATTTTATTCTTCACCTATTGCAGCTAGGAGACATTTGGTTAGTGACTAAACCAACGGATAGTGGCTTGGTTAATAGCATTAATGTTTTTGATAAAAATGAAAACGAAATACTCATTCTTACCGATAAAAGAACCCGTGATGAAACGGAAAATACTGGCTGGTTAGATGCAATACAGGCAATTTAAAAACAAATAAGTGGTACACTGTAAAAAAACTATTGGGAACGTGTAAATGGAAATTTCA
>DOIV01000159.1:0-2073 GCA_003511845.1 Flavobacteriaceae bacterium
TACCATGGTTGGCTATTGTTATAGAAATGGAATCTCTCTACTAAACACATCAAACACCAATAGTGGAGATCCTGAATTTGAAATTACCCAATATGTAGGTAGCGACAATCATATTTACTTACGTTTTAGAGGTACAACAGGTTCAAATTATTATCAGTCTTTTCGTATTGACTCTATGAATGTTGGTAATGGTTCTACGCTAACTGAAGGAGATATTCAAATTATCAGTTCAGCATCAGCTAACTTATAAATTTCAGTGTTCAGCCCGTCTTCGCTAAAAACTACGGACGGGTAAATGTTCAGTGTTCAAAACTATAAAATAATCCAATACTTAATATTTATTTTTTGGAATTAAAGTATTACTATGATTGCAAAGCATCTCTAGGTGTGGTAGGGTTATAACCAAAATCAGCATCTGGTAATTCTATATCTAATTTAGCAATGATATAACCAATACTTGCAAAATGATGAATGGCATGGCTATGAGCTTGAATTAAAGCAGATGCTAGTGTGTAATTTGTCGTAACAACACCCAATCCTAAATCATCAGAAACGGCAACCATTTGGTTTAAATCTACACCTTTTAAAGCTTCTAATTGCTCTAAGGTTTTTTCAAAATATAGCAACCCAAAGGCTGTTTTTTGTTCCGCCAGTTCATTACGTTTTCTAGCAGTTAAATCAACTTGTTTAGATTCTAAACCTTCAAAAATACAGTCAAAGACATCTAATATATGACGCATATGTCCACCAATACTTGAATGATACGGTTTTATAGAAGTGTCGCTATACTGAGTATCAGTAACAGCGTTTAATAATTTAACACCTCTATTTAAATTGTATATAATAGCTTCAATCATGGGGATATCATTATAATTTTATGGCTTAGTCGCAAAGGTAATAATTAATTTACATTAAAAAACAACTCGCTTTGGTTTACTTTAAACACTTTATGAACTAATTCTCCTTAAGACCCCAACACTTTTACTACACTAGCAATAGCCAAGATCACAAAAAGACCACTTAAAATATAGTTGATGTTTTTTGCTATAAACTGTGCTTTTTCAGCAATCACTTCTGCATAAGTTGCATAAATTGCAAATAAAGAAAATGCACCTAAAACTGCACCAACAACATAAACTAAAGAATATGGAATCTCTAATAGCATTCCGAAGCCCTCTCCTACTTTAGCCATGCCTAAATAAAAAGGAACAGCCAACATATTTAATGAAGACATACCCATTCCTACCATAAATGTACTTCCTTTTTTATCTTTTCCTTCCGCTTTAAATTTTTTACGTGCTTGCATAAAAAAGAAAATTGACAAGCCTAACAATACAAAAATAGCTGCTGTTTGTAAACTTTTAATAATTTCTGGAGTAATCTTTTTTGCAAAATACACGGCAATAAATGCTTGTATAGTTACAATAGACGCTGCACCAGCAGCAAATTGAAGACCTGCTTGTTTTCCTTTTTCAATACTTGTTCTTGCGGCTGTCATATTTAACATTGACGGTGCAATTAATCCGATAAATGCTGCTAAAAAGCCGACTATTAAAGGTAGTATATAATTCATAATTTTTAAATTTTAATTTGGCTACACAAAAAAAGACATTTTTATCCATTATAAATGCAATAAATGTTACTTAAAACATCATAAAAAGATAAGTTAACCTCTTATGTAACCTTATTTACATAAAAATTTAGTCAAAAGTATTATTTTTGTATCTCTCAAATATAATTAATAATATACAAATGAAAAAAATAATAAATAGTAGTCTATTACTTGCACTGATAGTTTTAACAACAATTTCTTGTAAAAATGCTGATCAAATTAAAGCAAGAGCATTAGCAAATACGCCAGTAGAAGCTAAAGAGATTGTAAAAGCTGTACCTCCTCAGAATTTAGGAACTATCCATAAATTATCAGTAGCTGATTTTAAAAAAGCAATTGATGATAAAGTTGGAATACTTGTAGATGTACGGACATCAGAAGAATTCGCAAAAGGCCATTTGGAAGGTGCTGTTAATATCGATTTTAAAAAGAGAACATTTCCTTTACATATATCAACTATT
>DOIV01000159.1:2493-3985 GCA_003511845.1 Flavobacteriaceae bacterium
GATTTAGACCATGGTTATAAAGGTTGGAGTACTGAAAATATGGCTGTCACAACAGAAAATAATGATGCCAATAAAAAATTACAAGAACAGTTAAAAGTAGAAATTATAAAAGCAGAGGCTATTATTGGAAAAGGTCATCAAGTTGATGTAGATGAATTTGAAAAATTGATCAAAGAAGACAAAGTAACTTTAGTTGATGTAAGAACAGCTAAAGAATTTGCAGAAGGACATATAAAAGGAGCCATTAATGTTGATTGGAAAAATGGACACTTTGCAAAACATGCTTTAAAAGAAATTACTAACGAAAAACCTATAGCCATCTATTGTGGGTCTGGAAATAGAGGGACAAGAACTATGTATGCTATGAGAGCATTAGGATTTACAGAGGTCTATAATTTAGATCAAGGTGTCAAATCTTGGAAAGCAGCTAAAAAGTCTTTAAAAACACTAGAAGTAAAAGGTGATATTCGTCATTTAGATGTTGAAAATTTCAACAATGCTATATTGGGACAAAAAGGACAATTAGTTGATGTAAGAACACCAAAAGAACACGAAGATTCTCATATACCTCATGCCATAGTAATTGATTTTAAAAATGACAACTTTAAATCTGAATTTGAAAAATTAGATAAAAAAGTACCTGTACTTATTTATTGCCGTTCTGGAGGTAGAAGTGGTAGAGCCATGAAGGTTTTAGAAGAAATGGGCTTTACCGTTTACAATTTAGATAAAGGCTTTAATGATTGGAAAGCCAACAGAATGCATGTAAAAGGAAAAAATATTCATGCTAAAGATGGTGGAGAAGAAGGTTGCTAAATAGCACCTTATTATCATATTAAAATTAGTAATTAAACAGGTGTTTTTTTGCTGTTTGGTCGAAATTTAAAAATAAAAACCCTAAATCAATACTAATGATTTAGGGTTTTTTATTTTTCTGTTGTTATGTTTTAGTCTAATACACTAAAATCAAATTGTGGTGCCGTTAATTCAGAACCTTCTGGCATCACCAATGTTGTTAAAATATTATCAGCAAAATCATAATCTACTTTTCTAAATCTATCTGCCTTATAAGCTTGTTGTCCACTTCCAGGACTCTTTGATTCATCTAAAATTAGACCACCATCATAAGGGTTAAAACCTATTACTGTATACATTTCATTTTGTTTTAATCCTCCAAGTTTGAACCATCTTCTACTAGCATCTACACAAACTACTATTTCTCCTATTTTGAATGTATTTTTCATCTTATTCTAATTTTTCATTGTTACATAATTAAAACAATTAAGTTTTAAAAACTCTCCCAACAATTAAGCGATATTTTTTTAAAAATTATTATAATTGACTGATTATGAGTGTTTAAAATTTCACAAACATATTAATTAGTAAAAATATAAATCAGTAGGATTAATCCAGCTAACAGTCTACTATATTCCAACAATACCCTTTTATAAATGAGATCCCGTTCTTCAACGGGATTAGTTCGACTACTATT
>DOIV01000159.1:4313-7522 GCA_003511845.1 Flavobacteriaceae bacterium
TGTCATCTTTTAAAAATAGAGTCTCACTAAAAAAAGTGGGTAGCACAAACACTACCCACTTCAACTAAAATAATCATCAACAAGCCAACGTTTCTAAAACTTTGACTATTTTTTTGCATAAGATGCGACTGGAACTGGCATCGGAGCGTCTACTCCACCTATTTTACCATTTTCTTGTTCTTCTTCAATGGCTCCTTGAATATCTTCTGTATTTAAATGTACCAATTGCACTGGTTTTAATCCGATATTCTTTGCTCCTTTTTTCAATAAATAAGTAAGAAATCCTATTAATATTATCATCCAAACAAACATGATTACTTTTTGTAATGTTGGATCATCAGTAATTAATGAATAAATTTCTCTTTTGGTAGATATTAGTCCAGGAGAACCATCTTTATGTGTACCAAACAATACCGTTGCATTTAAAAAATCTTTATGTGCTCCTGAGAATAAGGTATACGGTAAGTATCCGATAGCAAAGCCTACAAAACCAACTAATGTATTAATATAGCCCATCCCAATTCTCATATACGATCTAATTTCGCAACCAATTAAGGTTACCGCACCAAAGCCTAAAAACAAACCACCTACAAAATTTCCTGCTGTTAAACCTGCTTTTAAGCCTGTACCTAATGCTGGAGAAATATTAAAGAATGTCCAAGCTATCAACATAAATACGAGCATTAATACCCAAGTAGTTACCACACCAATTATTGGTGAATTACTACGCATTAATGTTCTTGTAATTTTTGGAACACCCATTTTGGCATACTTTTCATCTTTCTTAGTCATATCACCAGAAGTTTCTAGAGCTACCAAAGCACATTCTGTTCCGTAACCAGATTTAGATAAAGCAATACCTGCAATTGTACCAGATAATAAAGTAAGAATTACAAACAATAAATTTCTATCTGCAACTGATTTACCGAAAGAAACCAATTCTCCACTTTTTAAATGTTGCATGCTTTCTACACCTGTAAAAGCACCATACAAGGCAGACCCTAAAAATAATACGGTAAATGATAAGGCTATCCAAAATACGGGATTCTTCTTCCAGTTATAACCTTCTTTTAAGGTTGCTTGCTCACCTGCATCTGCATTTTCAACATAAGCTCTTGTTTCTTGGTGCTTAAAATAATTGGCCAAACCCATTTTTTCCATAAAAAGAAAACCTAAAGCCCCGCCGATTGCCATGAAAATTACTGAACCAAAAGATCGAATACCCATAAACGGAATTCCACCCATCAAATGCGTTAAGGTACAACCACCAGCCATACGCGTTCCATAACTAAAAAATGCACCACCAACAAAAGAAACAATTAATGCTTTTTTAGAGTAATACACCCAAGTCCGGCTTTCGTTTTCCATTTTGGTTACAATCCATCCTCCCAAAATCATTCCTACAATTGGCCAACCAATACCTGGTGTAAAAACACCTCCTTCTGGTATAATATTTCCTGAGGAATCTACCCCATAATTACCATACAGCTCAGAATACATACCAAATAAATTGTTTACAAATACTTCCATGCCTCTAAACATTCTACCCAAATCTGTAGTAACGCTGATAGACATTAAGTTAGGTGTTTGCCCTTCACCTGATTTGTAAAACCATATAGCTAACATGTAAATCACTTGTGCTACAGCAAATAACACTCCTGCATATACATAAGACCACTGGTTTTTAAATAAGTTCTTTATTGAAAATTTATTCATTTTGATTATTGTTAATTAAAATAATATTGTAAAATTAAACTTAAAACAAGACATATTATGTAACATTACTTACATAAAAGACTGTATAGTCTTTTATGTATTTCTCTCATTTTGTAGGAAAAAAAACTTTGTGTTTTAGGTAACAAAACATGAAGATAACGTCCTTCAATATTTAATTCAAAAAAGAGAAGGTATAATAAAAAAAATTATATATTCGCAACTTGAAAATTAATTCTTTAAAATTTAGTTTTAAAGAATCCAAACGCATTAGATTGCTAGAGGAAAGAAAAGAAAGTTAAAGATCCTGTTATCAGAAGTGATACAGGATTTTTTTTATTATAGACGTTTTATTTTTTCTAAATAGGTCTTCAAAATACGAGTTACTTCTTCTGAAAGATTTAGTTTATAAATCACCAACACATAAATGATTGTTACAACCAAACTTTTAAAAGTAATATTGACTAAAGGATGAAACGGAATTTCAATAAAGTAAAAAGCAAAAAACAATACTAAAATCAACACTAAAACCACCAAGGTGTTTTTTGTAAAAGGCTGCATTTTCAATTTGCGTTGTACATATATTATTTTAAAAGTACTAAACAGCAACACTACAATTAAGGTTGCTAAAGCAGCACCATCTATCCCAATCAATTGGATAAGCCATCTATTTAAAACAATAACACTTATAGCCATAGCCAAAGAAAAATAGAAAAACATTCTATAAAACTTAGAATTGATCAATATAGCTCCGTTAGTACCTATGGCTAGCTTATACAATTCGGCAATTGAAATCATGAGTACAATCATCCCTCCTACTGCATATTCTGGTTTACCAATAAATGCGTACAAATCATTTACATTTAAATTGATTAATAAAAACAATAGACCTCCACTAATTAACAATGTTATTGAGCTTTTCTTGTAGAGTTTACCTACTTCCTCTAAATTGTTAGCATTAAGTTCTTTTGCGGTTATCGGGTTTGTAATTTGTTGCATTGCTCTTGACGGAATGGCCACTACTGATGCTATATAAATACCTACTGAATAATAGGCAAGTTCGGCTATTTTTTGGATTTGAGGAATCATAAACTTATCAATATCTAATAAAATTCCGCTTGCAGACCCCGCTAAAATGATATAAAAAGAATAAGAAAAAACCTCTTTACTATTGGCTGGTAGTTTAAAAATAAATTGTGGTTTATATAAACTAAAAGCATAAAATAACATGATTAACATTCGAATACCATAAACAGTTACAATGGCATAAATAAACTGCTCATTGGTAATCTGCTGAAAATAAATAAGTATCAATAGGATAGTTGCACAAACTCTAGCAAAAATTTCTTTGACAAAGTTACCGAAAACGGATTGCAATTGTACTTTACTGAGTGCATAGAATACCTCAAAATAGCCCATAAAAATGGCGACTATAAAAATGAGATAACTGTATGATTTGATAATACCGTTCTCTCTTGAAAGCCAATCAGAAATAG
>DOIV01000051.1 GCA_003511845.1 Flavobacteriaceae bacterium
CAAAGTTAAGTGTTTAACCCAACGTTTTGGCATTTAAAATCCGCAACTACCGTTATACCAACGTTGGCAGTAATTTGAACACATAACTAATTCAAATGGACAGTTCACTCATTCTAAATTTTAATTAAGAAATATCTAAAGTAATTTAGATGAGAATTTGAATTTAAGAATTATGAAGAAAATATTTTATTCCTTACTTATAATTATCTCTTTTTTACAAAATGCAAATGCTAGTAGTCCTCAAGTTCCCGACTACATTATTTTTAAAGGAGATACAATTCCTGTTTACAATTTAATACTCGAAAAGTATTTTCAGAAAATAGAAAAATCTGACAAAGGCAGTTTATTCGGTTTAAAATTCAGAGAAGGTGGTTCATTTAACTGTTGGAGAGGTTACCAAGCAATATATGAAATCGAAAATGATAGTTTATTTCTTAAAAACATAATTGATTGTGGAGAACGAAAAATTGACCAAATAGCATCTGAACAGAGGATTAAAGAAATTTTTAGTGAAAATGTAAAAAACGGAAAAGTTTACATCGATTGGTTTTCAGGAGAGTTTAGTTTACGAAATGGAGATTTATTACGATGGGATGGAGTTTTTCACAAAACTTTTGAAAATGAAATTTTAATTAAAGTTAAAGATGGTAAAATCAGTAATGTTTCCAAAATTGAAAATTACATCGATGAGCCGAACCGAATAAATCGTAAATATGGAGATACTATTTCGAAAATAATATTTAATGAGTTATACAAGTTAAATTGGAATAACAAAAATGATTTCGATTGTTCTGAACTATACCTTGTAACAATTGGCAAAAATGGAGAAGTGAGTAAGGTAATTATGCCTGAATATCAAACTAAAGAGGAAATAAATAAATTTTGGGATGAGGGTGAATATGATTATTGTATTAAAGCAGTTCTCAAAGGTTTGTTCGATTTGAAGTTTGATATTTTGAAAATGAATGGCAAACCAATTGAGGAAATTGTTTACTTAGAAATTTGGGTTGAAGATGATGGAAAACTTGAAAATTGGACTGATTAAAAACTACAGCCAACAACGTGTATATTTAATTGCTGTGTTTGTTGTGTACTCGGAAAACCCTACGGATTTTCCTCTGGTTCGTTTTCTTTTACTAACTTAGTTCTAGCCAACGCAACTAACCATACACGAACACGTTATAGCCAATTAGGATAAAATGAAACTATTTAAAAGAAATAAAATCAAATTTGAAATTCAAATACCAGTTGGTATTGAGCAAGAATGGTTTCAAAACAAAGTTCGTTTTGTAGGTGAAAAAGAAAAAATATACAAGTTATCACGAGAATTTATTAGACTTAAAGAATTAAAAAGCGGCGATAAGGTCAAATTAGGTAAATTAACATTGAAAGTTTCTGACTATATAACATCAGATCGTAAAAAAACAAATTGGATAGAATTGCCAAACCACGCTTGGGGAATAATGTCAAGTAAATTTTATGATGTTTGGGAAGGATATGATGACAATCCATTCGATTTTAATGATTGTGGATACATAGACAAAATCCCATTTGACATTGGAATCGAAATTACCGATCTGCCATTAACGGATGAATTATTGTTTGAATTACCGCATATAAAATTTTTCAAATCAGAATGGAAAGAACTTTATCTTATAGTTGAAGATACAGAATTAGCAGATTACATAGATGACGAATTAACGGAGAATGATAACATCGAAATTATATCTCATATTTCAAGTGAAATTAATGGCAAATCTCGGTATCGATTATATATCAAAAACGAACAAGAAAAGACAACAATGAAATGCTTGAAAAAAATGAACGAAGACGAAATTGAACGAATTTGGAAACTAAACAATGAATAAAAACTGGCTATAACAAGACGATGATGATGCCAGCTCTCCTATCGTCGAGCCGTCACATATCGCAGACGTTGTGCTTAATGCAGAAAAAAATGCGAACTATCGAAATAAACGGAAATAATTTCTCAAATCTATCTGAATTTTATAATGAAGTGGAAAGAAAAATGACGAATGGTTTGAATTGGAAAATCGGACGGTATTTAGATGCCTTTAATGATGTTTTAAATGGTGGATTCGGAATTCACGAATATGATGAAGATTATAAAATGATTTGGTTGAATAGCGAAAAAAGCAAATCGGAATTAGAAGAGTATTCAGCAATTATTGAAATGATTATGGAGAATGAAAATGCTAAACTCGAATTGAAATAAATGATAGTTCGCCCACATAAAATATTATTGATTAAAAAGAACTTTATTGAGTTTTCGTTTGATGATGATGTCGAAAATGACGAAGAAACAATTCCTGACTTTGAGAAATTCAAAACTCTGAATTCAGCGGAACAATACTATTTATCGGACAACTATAATTGGGATGACGGACCAATTGTTTTACAATGGATAATTGATAGTCCGAAATGTGATAAAGGAACTGCTTGTAAAATATTTTGGAATGCCGAACCAGACTATTATTATGATTTTACAGCAGAGACAATAGACAAGTATGAAAAAGGTATTTGGGATTTACTGCAAAGCATCTTAAAAAGATTTAAGGCAGATGATTTTAAAACAAGTCGATTTGAATTCATACCAACCGAGGAAGGTTATAAAACTGATTGGCCAACAAAATTTGATGTTTGGGAAATTCCGTTTGAATTGAAAAGCGGAATAAATGGTAAAAAACCGTTCGGATTTGGTTTATGAAAAGACAAACTGTGCGGAAAGCACTAAAGCACAACAATGGCTATAGTTAATACGGGTTTTCGTGCTTAACCCAAAATGAAGCACCTTGAATGAAGTCCGCAAAATTTACAATTTTGCGTGTCTATTATTAAAGGAAAAATTGTAAATTTGGCTACGTGATAAACCGAAAGTTCAGTCCTTCAAAATCCCTACTAACCATAGCCCAGACGTTGTGGTGCATTGACTAACGAATGAACAATTAACTTAAAGAGAAAAA